>JAIRLR010000119.1 GCA_031259195.1 Streptococcaceae bacterium
AGCAACTTCCAATAAATCACATAAAATTTGACCAGGTCCGACAGAAGGCAGCTGATCCTTATCACCAATGAAAATCACCTGCATCCCAGAAGGGACAGCTTTCAATAATAAATTAGCAAGCCAGGTATCGACCATTGAAAATTCATCAACAATTAACAAACCGCCTTTAAGTTCTGTTGTTTCTTCTAAAGGAACTTTTTCTTGCCCGGACAAACCCAGCAAGCGGTGAATCGTTACCGCTGGCAGATTGGTTGTTTCATTCATCCTTTTAGCCGCCCTGCCAGTCGGCGCTGCTAACAAAATAGGAAAAGGCTCTTTGCGATAATCATGGATATTAAGCGATAAGTCGTTTAACTCAGCAAAAAGATGGACGATACCATTGATCACCGTTGTTTTTCCTGTTCCCGGACCACCTGTTAAAATAAAAAAAGAAGAGGTGATAGCTTCTTTGATAGCTTTTTGTTGTGAATCGCCATAGGAAATAGCAAACTGTTTTTCAATTTTGCGAATCCCTTGCTCGATTTTTTTCTTACTATATTTAATTGCTTTTTTTTGGTTTAACAAGCGCACTAAAGAAGTAGCAATTCCACATTCGGCATAATACAAAGATTTTTCAAATAACCTTGTCCCATCTTGACCAATGCGCGCATCTTCTCCAAGGGAGATGATCTGATCAGCGATTAACTCTGGCTCAATCAACTCATCTCTGGCATCCTCTAATGTTTTTTGCACCATAATCAGCAACCCTTCAGCTTCAAGGTAGGTATCGCCTGTTGTTAAAGAGTACTGAAATAACTCGTGAATGATTGCTGCTTGAATTCTTTCAGGTGAATCATGGGCAAGCTCGAGTTGCTGGGCAATCGTATCGGCTTTTTTAAAACCAATAACGTCGATATCTTCAACTAGCTGATAGGGGTTTTTTTGAATAACTTCAAGTGTTTGGTTTTTATATCTATCGTAAATGGCAACTGATAGATGGCTTCCCAACCCCCATTGATTTAAACTAACGATAACTTTGTCCATCCCGTGATTCTTACGAAGAACATCCACGATCATATCCTGTTTAGCTTTATTAAGATTAGGAACTTTTTGGAGAATATCAGGACTTTCTAAAATTTCTTCCAAGGCATTCAAACCCAGAATAGTAATAATTTTTTCCGCTGTCTTTTTTCCAATACCCGGAAACTGCTCACTAGATAAGTAAGCTGTCAAACCTTTTTCGGAGCTAGGTGTCTCTTGTTCATAGCTTTCAACCTGAAATTGTTTTCCATACTTGGGATGTTCCACCATTTTGCCATAAAAACGGTAGTCGCTATCCTCTTGCAAACCTCCCATACTCCCAGTAACCACGATTTTTTGCTCAAAAAAAGCCATATTAGTATCTTGCACAAAGACAAGCACAACCTTATAAAAGTTGGCTGGATTTTGGTAAAAAATGCGATTAACACGCCCAAAAACAAACTCGCGTTCATCATTTAAAGCATCCAACTCCACCAAAATATCAACCTCACTTTTTTGTTCTAATTATTACAAAAAATGACCATCATTCCACTTAATAAGCTTATACGGCGGAATTTTTGCCTCCGCTTCTAAAACACTTAAAGTATTATTTTCTAATTTTTCTGCCTTGCGTAGCTGAGCCAATGAGAAACCTGCTAAGTGTCGAATTCCTGCTGAGAGTGCTGCTCCATGCGAAATAAAAAGAAGTGGATCATTCGTTTTATTCTCTAACACGGCACTAATCACCACATGACTGAAGCGCTCAAGCAAACTTGTAACGCTCTCGCCGTGAAAACGGCTTGGGTCGTATTTTGCTAAATCATTGCGCAAGGCATTCATCTGCTGAGGGTACTTTTTATGTGCAATATCGATTTTGATGCCCTCGAGCTCTCCTAGACCAAACTCACGTAAATCCTCTTTGTAAGCAACTTCAACAGGAAAAGCTGACTTAGCCATAATGCCTTCGGCTGTTTTTCGCGCACGCAAAGAAGGGCTGGAGTACACCGCATGAAACTTAGTATCTGATAAATAACATCCTAACTTTTCAATCTCTACAAAACTAGACGGCAATAACTCCGAATCGCCAAAACGCCCTTGCAGACGATGTTCTTGATTCCAGCGCGTTTTACCATGTCTTGTAAAATAAAGCTTCATCTAGTTCTCACCTTTTAAATTCATTAATCTAATTTATCGTTATCATAATGATGAGTATGTTCAAGCAGCGGAAAACTTTGCTGTCGCAGCGCTTCATAAATCAAAATCGCCGCAGTATTCGATAAGTTTAACGACCGGACATGTTGATCATTCATCGGAATGCGTAAGCACTTATCAGCATTTTCACGCATAAACTTCTCCGGCAAACCGGTCGTTTCCTTACCAAATAAAAAATAATGATCACATTCATCATTATAATCCATTTCACTATATATTTTATTGGCAAATTTAGTGATTAAGTGTAATTTGGCGTCATTGATTGTTTGCAAAAAGTCTTGCAAACTTGCATAATAAGTAATATTAACCGCCTGCCAGTAGTCAAGTCCAGCACGTTTTAAATGCTTATCATCTGTTGCAAAACCTAAGGGCTCAATCAAATGCAATGGCGTATTAGTTGCAGCGCAAGTGCGAGCGATATTACCGGTATTTGCTGGAATTTGCGGCTCAAACAAAACAATATGATTAAACAAAGATTTTCAGCTCCCTTTTTCTATTAGACCTCTTGCGAAACTAGGACATGATTAAAAATTGTGTTCAATTTTTTTCTGAGATAAGGAAAAAAACGCAAGAATAGTGGTGCTATTGCGAGGCTCCCGTTCTAACGATTTGTAATCAAGCAAAGCTTGAAACAAATTCGTAAGAACCCGACAGGTTTTTTGACGAA
>JAIRLR010000131.1 GCA_031259195.1 Streptococcaceae bacterium
AAAGCAGTACTTCCGATGATAGAAAACCATACTTCACTTTTCCTTTATTTGTTACCTAAAAATTCACGCTTTTAGCCTAGAATTGTACAAAAATTTCTCAAAAATTTCATCAAATTGAAAAAAGTTAACAAGTTTTAAACATTCAATAACTCTTTTTCTTTTTCAGCTGTTATTTGATCAATTTTTTTAACTGCATCATCTGTTACTTTTTGAATCTCCTTTTCCAAATCATGAAGATCATCTTCAGTTAATTCTGCGCTTCTTTCTTGCTTTTTTGCCTCGTCCATTGCTTCCTTGCGAATATTACGCACAGAAATTTTAAAATTTTCTACAACTTGCTTTACTTTTTTGGCTAACTCTTTACGCCTTTCCTGCGTTAATTGTGGGATCATCAAACGAATTACATTGCCATCATTCATTGGTGTTAAACCTAGATCTGAAGCATTTAATGCCTGCTCAATATCTTTTAAAGTCGTCTTGTCAAAGGGTGTAATAAGTAATAATCGAGCCTCAGGTACTTGAATTCCTGCCATTTGATTAAGCGGCGTTGATGCCCCGTAATAATTTACGTAAATCCGATCTAGTAAAGAAGCATTGGCACGTCCTGTGCGAATTTGATCAAATTCAGAACTTAAATTTTCCATTACTTTTTGCATCTTTTTTTTTGCCTTAGAAATAATATCTGTCATTTTATCTCACCTTTTTTTCTAATTATGAACAGTCGTTCCAATTTCTTCCCCAAGAACCACACGTTTAATATTCCCTGGTTTATTTAAATTGAAAACCACTAATGGAATATCATTATCCATTGAAAGCGAACTAGCTGTCGCATCCATTATTTGTAGTCCCTTAGCAATTATTTCTAAATGGGTAAGTCGCTCATACTTTACAGCACTCTCATCCTTTTTCGGATCAGCAGAATACACACCATCCACATTATTTTTAGCCATTAAAATAACATCAGCGTTGATCTCTGCAGCTCTTAAAGCCGAAGCAGTATCCGTTGAAAAATAAGGATTTCCTGTTCCCCCTGCAAAAATCACCACCCGCCCCTTTTCTAAATGACGCTCAGCTCTTCTGCGAATATATGTTTCAGCAATTTGTCTCATCTCAATTGATGTCTGCACACGTGTTGGCACGCCAACATTTTCAAGCGTATCTTGCAAAGCAAGAGCATTCATCACTGTAGCAAGCATTCCCATATAATCTGCTTGCGCACGCTCCATTCCCATGCTTGCGCCAATTTCACCACGCCAAATATTGCCTCCACCAACCACAACCGCAATCTCAACATCCAAATCATGAACCTCTTTTACTTCTGCTACTATCTGCTTTACAACTAAAGGATTAATTCCAAAGCCTTCATCTCCTGCAAGTGCTTCGCCACTAAGTTTCAGAACTATGCGCTGATATTTAGGATTTCTCATTCTTTTTGATCCTCCAAAAGAGTTTTTTATCATTGCCAATGATACCACAAAAAAGCGATAAAGAGCTTTCCTTATTGCCAAATTTTATTAGGATCCTACCTTCAAATGTTTTTCAATTAAAGCAAAAATACGGCTCAACGAAAAAGTCATTACCAAATAGAATACTCCAGCAACCAATAAAGGAGACAGTGCTTGATAAGAATTTGCTTGAATTGTTTTTGCTCCCCACAATAATTCTGTCAGACCAATCGTTGTTAGTAATGAAGAATCCTTTAAAATCGTTATAAATTCATTCCCTAAAGCTGGTAAAACATTTTTAAATGCTTGTGGTAAAATTACATGACGCATGGTCGCAAAGGAAGATAAACCTAGCGAATAAGCAGCTTCTTTTTGTCCTTTGCTTACCGCTTGAACTCCTGCACGAATCACTTCTGAAATATAGGCCCCTGAATTAAGTGATAGCGCAAAAATGCCGATAAATAACCTTCCTAAATCGATATCCAAAATACCCACTGAAATTGAAGGTAAAGACAACTTAATGACTACATACCACACTAAAATCTGAAGCAACATCGGTGTTCCTCTTAAAATCTCCACATAAAGATTAGCAATGATTCGTAAAATTTTACTCTTTGATAATTTTACCAATGCCACAATCGTTCCAATAATTAAACCAAAAAATACAACAAAAAAAGCTATGATCAACGTTACTATCGCTCCATCATAAAAGTAAGGCAAGCTCTTTGGTAAAAAGTTGAAATTAAAACTACCTCCCTTACCTTCCTCATCTTCTTTTGGCGCTTCTTTCTTGACTGCTTTTTCCTGCAACTCTCCATTTTTTTTCAAATACTCTTTTATTTTTCCGCTAGCAATTTGCTTTTTAATAATTTTATTAATTTTTTGTTTCAGTCTTCCGCTATGCTTAGGCAAAACTATTCCATTATCCTCTTCACTAGTTTCTGCAAATTTCGATTTTGCAATCGCAAGATTTGACTCATTATCCTCATATCTTTGTGCAACTGCCGAGTCTAAAATCATTGCTGCAACCTTCCCTGATTGTAACTGCATTATGCCATTTGGGATTGTATCTGTGGTCACAATCTGGGAATTAGGTAATTGTTTTTTGGC
>JAIRLR010000179.1 GCA_031259195.1 Streptococcaceae bacterium
TTTTACTTTTGGAACAAAGTTTCGTTGTGTATAGAGAAAAGTAAGTACCAAGTATAAGGTACGCGAAACAAGCGGAAAGTAAATGCTGTCGCCCTGGTATTATCTTGATCCATCCGTAAAACTCTTGCCTTAGGAATTAATCTTTTTAATTCCTCTTCGACTTTTTGTGTTCCCGTTCCATAATAACGAATATGATGACTTTTACAACTAGGGCAGTGCGTAGGTACACTTTCTTTATGTCCACAATAATGACACTTCATCATTCTAGCTGCCATATGCAAAGTTAAAGAAATATCGCAGTTTGGGCACTGCAAAACATAGCCACAGTCTCGACACATCATAAAAGAGGAATACCCTCGACGATTCAGCAGTAAAACCACTTGATGATTTTTGGTTAAACGCTCTTTCATCTTTTCTAATAAAGATGGGGTCAAAATTTGACTGTCACCTTTGCCTAGCACTTTGCGAAAATCAACTATTTCCACTGTTGGCAAAGAAGCTTTAGTATTTGCGCGTTTTGTTAAAAGTAGTAATTCATAGATTTTTTTTTGCGCACGAGCTCTGGACTCTAAAGATGGTGTTGCACTTCCCAAGACTACTGGGCAATGATGAAACTTCCCTCGCCAGATAGCAATATCCCTTGTATGGTAACGCGGATTTGTCTCTTGTTTATAAGTTGCTTCATGCTCTTCATCTAAAATAATGACACCGATGTTTTTTAAAGAAGCAAACACTGCTGAGCGCGCGCCAATAACGATACTTGCTTCCTCACGATCAATTTTCCACCATTCATCATAACGCTCCCCAAAAGATAGCGCACTATGAAGCACAGCTATCTTATCACCAAACCGTTTTCTAAAACGATGAACCATCTGCGGCGTCAATGCAATCTCTGGCACTAACATCATAGCTGTCTTGCCTTGTTCTAAGCACTCAGCAATTGTTTGCAGGTAAACTTCGGTTTTTCCACTGCCCGTAATTCCTTCTAATAAGTAAACTTTTGCTTCTTCATTTTGTATCGAATCGACAATTTTTTGCTTTGCTAATGCTTGATCTTCATTTAATGCCAAGGGTTTGCTTGACTTTACTACCGCATCCATAAAAGGACTACGGTAAACCTCTCTTTCTACTAAACGAATCCAGCCAGCTTTTTCTGCTTCTTTTAGCATTGCTGATGTAAATTTAAATCTTTTTAATTTTTTAAGAGAAATTTCACTTTCATGGCTTATCTTAAGCATTATTAATACTTTTAATAACTTTTTTTTCTTCGTTGAACCTGTTCGCTGCTTTTCGCTCAATGCTCTTAACTCGTCTTCAGTTAAAAGAGAGCTCATCCAACGCTGCGTTTTTACTTTATTACGCTTATTTACTTCATAGTAAACATCAATCAAACCTTGCGCTTTTTCTTTTATTAACTGCGGCAGAAGACCTTGACTTTCAGCGTCTTCCCAAGAAATTTCCCTTTGCCCATTTGCAAAACATTTCTCATCCTTACGCACCAAGTATTTTTCATAATCCACACGCATAACACTGGGCAACATCGTTTGCAAGCAATAAATTTTAAACGCAAAAGTGACTTGGGTCATATAATCTGCTAACTGTAATAGTTCTTGATTTAAAACGGGTGCGACATCTAAAAGCGCTTGAAGATCTTTGAATTTATAAGTCGAGTCAGCATTTTGTAACTCTGATAAAATATCAATAACAAAGCCTTGAACAAGTCGGTTCCCCTTGCCAAATGGGACACTTACGCGCATCCCAATAACTAAAATTTCTTCAAATTGCTTAGGAATTAAATATGTATACGGCCGATTTGTTTGGAAAGAAGGAACATCGACAATTACATGTGCGTACATTGATTCACTCTCCATCCATAGGCTTCATTATATAGTTGGTGAACCATAAAATCTATATGGCTAATTGCCTCACGCAAAACATTCGCGAGGAAGTTGTCTATACCTTTAAAAAAGGAGATAAAAAAAGTGGCAAAAAGCAGTATGAAAGCAAGAAAAGAAATTCATATTAAAAGAATTTATGCTGACTCTAAAGGTATTTATGGAGCACCCAAAATTCATAAAAAGCTTATGAATGAAGGGCGAAAAGTCATGCTATAAACAGGTCAACGAGGCTATATAAGCTTGAAATGAAACAATCTTTGATCATTTTCTATTTTTGGCTTTGTCCCTTTATTTCTAAACGCTTTTTCGGCTTTCATTTGTGCATAATCTCACTTTTAAACATAAAATTTACTTAAATCTGATCTTTTGCATTGCCGTTTAACGCTTGATTTCAGCGTTGATTACTGCGACTTCGACCGAGAATTTTCTCAATGGCGCAATTGTTCAGTTTTAGTTGCTTGAAACCTTCTATTTTACTCCGGTCTCTTTCGCTTAAACGGCGACTTTACTCTTATTCTGCTTGGGAAGACTTTTCATCTTTATTCCTCCTAAATGTTTTGGGGTTATGCTTAAATATTTTGCTAAAATTTTGATGAGATGTCTTTTTTTATTTAACTGGACGGGTTTGAATTACAACTTGCCGGCAAGTATTAGACCTCTTGCG
>JAIRLR010000057.1 GCA_031259195.1 Streptococcaceae bacterium
GATTCTAGGCGCACCATCAACAATCGCCAACATATTAAAACCAAAACTGGTTTGCATATTGGTCATCTTGTACAGATTGTTCAAAACAACTGTTGCTGATACATCGCGTCTAATCTCAACGACCACGCGAATGCCTTCCCGCGAAGATTCGTCCCTAAGAGCAGTAATACCGTCAATTCGCTTCTCACGTGCCAACTCACCAATTCGCTCCACCAACCTGGCTTTATTAACCATATATGGCAGCTCCGTTACAATTAGACGCTCTTTGCCGTTTTTCATCTCCTCAACTTCAACTCTTGATTTAAGAATGATCGATCCTTTGCCGGTTTCATAAGCTTTGCGAATCCCAGACTTGCCTATAACTAAAGCGGCCGTAGGAAAATCAGGCCCTGGCAAAACTTCCATAATCTCAGCTATGCTCGCCTCAGGATTATCTAATAACAGATTTAGTGCATCAATTATCTCGCCTAAGTTATGCGGCGGGATATTCGTTGCCATTCCCACCGCAATCCCTGTTGTGCCATTTACTAAAAGATTGGGAAAACGAGCCGGCAAGACAGTTGGCTCTCTTTCTGTATCATCGTAGTTACTAGTAAAATCAACCGTATCTTTGTTAATATCGCGGATCATTTCCAAAGAAATTTTATTAAGTCTAGCTTCTGTATATCGCATTGCCGCAGCGCTATCGCCGTCAATTGAGCCAAAATTTCCATGCCCATCAACTAGCATATTGCGATAACTCCAAGGTTGGGCCATTCGCACCATTGACTCATAAATCGCACTATCTCCATGTGGATGATACTTACCCATAACATCCCCGACAATCCGTGCAGACTTTTTATGCGGTTTATCTGGCATTACGCCAAGTTCATTCATTCCATAAAGGATGCGCCTGTGAACCGGTTTTAGTCCATCACGAACATCAGGTAAAGCACGCGCAACAATAACAGACATTGCATAATCAATAAAACTTGAACGCATTTCTTTTGAAAGCTCAACGTCGAGAGTATTATTATCTTCCAAATCCTTTACCTCCATAATTAACTACGTTCTTATTCTAACATTTTTAAAAACCTCGTATAATATTTGTTTATTTTACACTCCCAATTTTTTTGCGCAAAATTGCAAAAAATCTTGTTTTCGGCCTCTGGTTTCTTTGTTGCCTTCCAATATAAGCGGGCCTTTCTTTTTCGATGATTTCATTTCTAGACGTCATAATTAACTCTTCGATTTTAGATACCACTTTTTTTGAGGGTATCATTTCGTTGTTATTCATTTTGACACAATGCGGCCACTAACGTACACTTAGAAAAAATGCTACAATAAACTTATGAATGAACTTGTAAAATTTTTACCCCAAGGTTGGGAAGAAAAAGCAAAAGAAACTCAAGCACTACAAAGAAGTCGAAATATAAAAACGGCAAAAGAGTTATGCAAAGCTCAGTGCCAAATCTAAAAGCGGTAAGTTTTCTCCCATAAGAATTGCGATGAAAAAAGATAAAAAATCAATCGAAGAAAGCAAACAAAAGTTAGAAAAAAACTACAGCAAAAAACAGAAAAAAGAACCGTCTAAAGATACTTTCGAAATCAATGAATACGTCATCGTAGCAACATCACTAAGAACCTGTTAACTTGTCTGTCTATTGATGGATTGCGTTTACCAAGTTTGTAATCAATTAAGCTCAAAACAACTTGTAAACCTGCCAGGTTTTTTTTTGAGAAATTTTTGTGCATTTCTAGGAAAAAAACGTAGAAATAGCGTAGCGGTGGTGCTATTGCGAGACTTTTTAACGAAGAAAGGCAAAAAACCTGGCAGGTTCTTTACGATTTGTTCAAGCTTTGCTTGACTTACAAATCGCAAGGAACGGGAGCCTCGATTTAGCACCAACGCGCAGCTTCCCTGCATTTTCGCCTCAAATTGTGAAAAAATAGCTCAAAAAACCTGGCAGGCTTACCAAATTGTTTCAAGCTTTGCTTGATTACAATTTGGTAAGCGCAATTCATTTCATTAGAGATCTTGGACAGGTTCTAATAAGGAAAAAGTTGATTTTTCATGTTTTGCGATCGGATGTGCAAGTATGAAATTGTTAAAATCTCTAAAAAAAGATAACATGCTATATTGGTCTTTAGAAATTTTAATTTTAGTTTGCTTAATTTTTCTTTTGACCAAGCTAGACTTTATTTATCGCCCTTTATTTACGTTTTTTTCCACACTTTCTACACCCATTTTAATTGCTGGTTTTTTATTTTATGTTCTAAATCCTATTGTTAACTTTATGGAAAAAAAAATAAAAATAAAACGAATTTTGGGGATTATAATTGTTTTTTTGATCTTGATCGCAATAATTGTTTTTACTTTACTAAATTTTATTCCACATTTGATTGAGCAGATTACTGATTTAACAAAAGATGTGCCAGCTTATGTCAAAGATGTACAACAATGGCTATTAGGCTTAAGGAAATATCCTATTTTTAAAAATATTGATCTTCAATCTTATATCAAAAAATTTGATTTTTCTTAGGCTTCTATCATTACTCAAGCACTAAATGGTACAGCCAACTATGTTAATTCTATCTTCTCTATCGTGGCAACAACGGTTATTACGATTGTCACGATCCCTTTTGTTTTATTTTATATGCTAAAAGATGGAGAAAAATTTAGAGATCAGATTTTAAAATTTTTGCCTCAAAAAAAACACCCAGACTTTGAGTGTTTGCTTGAAGATATGAATAATACCATAGCCACTTATATCAGTGGGCAAGCCATTGAGTGCCTTTTTGTGGGAACATGCATGATCATTGGTTATTTCATTCTTGGTGTTGATTATGCCTTTTTATTTGGTGTTATCGCGGGTTTAACGAATCTGATCCCTTATTTAGGACCGTACATCGGATTAGCGCCGTCATTTTTAGCAACTGTTTTTGAAAATCCTTTTAAGGGATTAATGTGCATTATTTTGGTTATAATCGTCCAACAAATCGACGGGAACGTTATCTATCCAAATGTTATCGGTAAAACCCTAAAAATACATCCACTAACCATTATTTTTATTTTAATGGTAGCCGGAAATCTTGTAGGGCTGCTGGGAATCTTTCTAGGCGTGCCTGTATATGCGATCAGCAAAACAATTTTAAAATTCGTTGCTAATATTTACAAAACAAACAAGGAGCAGATGAAAATAGAAAATTAATCAGTTTTTTTCTTCCATTTTTTTAGTTGCTGGCGCCGTAGAGCTAAAGCTTGTTCGTATTTTCCTGTTTGCTTAGCTTTATAATACTCTACTCCTTGCAGCGTTTCGGGTAAATACTCCTGGTCGATCCAAGCATCTTGATAATCATGCGGATACTGGTAAGATAGTCCACGACCTAACTCTTTTGCTCCTTGATAGTGCGCGTCACGAATATGGCTAGGAATTTTGCCTCCTTTGCCTTTGCGAACATCTAAAAGCGCCTGATCGATCGCTAAATAAGCAGAGTTTGACTTAGGTGATAATGACAAATCAATAATCACATTTGACAAAGGAATGCGTGCTTCAGGAAGGCCTAGTTTTTCCGCCGTTTGTATACCGAGCACTGTTCGCTCTACTGCGCTAGGATTAGCCAGCCCGACATCTTCATAAGCGCTCACTAGTAAGCGACGCATTAAAATCGATAAGTCGCCAGCCTCTATTAAACGTGCTGCATAGTGAAGTGCTGCATCGACATCAGATCCACGAATCGACTTTTGCAAAGCCGAAATCAAATCATAATGCATATCTCCATCTTTGTCATAAGCAAATGATTTGCGCTGAATGGACTCTTTCATCGCTTCAAGACTTATGACAATTTCATCTTGCGAATTAGGAGAAGTAGAAAGGGTAGCAATCTCTAAGCCATTTAAAGCACTACGAAGATCACCATTTGCTGCCTGTATTAAACACTGCAAAGCCTCTGGTGATAATTTCACATTATAACTTCCCAGGCCTCTTTCTTGATCACTAAGAGCAGTTTTTATTGCTTGTTTGATCTCTTCTTCTGTTAAGGGGAAAACTTCAAAAATTTGCATCCGCGATCTCATTGCCGGTTGAATTGCTAAATAAGGATTTTGCGTTGTTGCCCCGATTAAAATAATTTTGCCGCTCTCAAGATGCGGTAATAAAAAATCTTGCTTTGTTTTATCTAACCGATGAATTTCATCTAATAATAAAACAATTTTGCCACTAAAATGCGCTTCATCCACCACTGCTTGCAAATCTTTTTTAGTATTGATGGCTGCATTCAGCTGACGAAAAGCGCACTCAGCACAGCTTGATATCGCACTTGCAATGCTTGTTTTTCCAATACCAGGAGGACCGTATAAAATCATTGAATAATGTCGCTTAGCAGTAAGCATGCGAGCAATAATTTTACCTTCACCCACCAAATGTTGCTGCCCCACAATTTCACTCAACACCCGTGGGCGCATACGATAAGCTAATGGTTCTTGTATCATTTTACATCACTCGCTTTAAATTCTGATCTTTCTTTGACTAGCATCAACGGCTGCCTCTTGCCAATTGGAAAAGTCAAAATTGGCTGAGTATGTCCAAAGTTGAGATCATACATTACAGGAATCTTTTTCAAAATGGGGAATTTCTCTAAAATATAAAGTAATAAATCTTTCGTCATCTTAGAGATTGTTAACAAGCTTTAGACTCGCGCGGAAAACGTCCAATCAAAACAGCTGCAAGTTCTTAGGCATTGGGGGATTAAAACTAGTTCTGTCCCACAATCGAAGGGACGGGGCAAAAGGGCTTTCAGTACCCTTCAATCCCGCCTCATCAAAATTTAAAATCAATGGCGTTACAACCATTAAAGAAGCCAATGAGTTTTTAAAAAGCTATATCAATCGCTTCAATGAACAATTTGGATTGATCAGCGCTA
>JAIRLR010000150.1 GCA_031259195.1 Streptococcaceae bacterium
CTCTTTTTTAACTTCAAAATAAACAGACTCCGAATGTCCACTTAAAACGGGAATCCGCACGCATGTTGCGGCTATTTTTAGCGAAGTATCCTCCATAACCTTCTTTGTTTCATTGATCATCTTCCACTCTTCATAGGTGTAATCATCCTCAGCAAAAACATCAATCTGCGGCAAAGCATTAAAAGCAATCGAAAAATGCTTTTTATCTGAAACTGTAGGCAAAATATCTGCCTTAACTTCCTTAGCAGAAACGCCATCATTTAAAACTTCTCGCAATTCACGCTCAGTCTCAAGAATTGCACGATTCCCTGCGCCACTAACTGCTTGATAAGTAGAAACAATAACTCTACGAAGGCCAAAAGCCTTTCTAATAGGCTCAAGTGCCATGAGCATTTGAATCGTTGAACAATTGGGACAGGCAATAATTCCTTGATGCTTATGCAATGCATCTTCGTTGACTTCAGGCACCACCAAAGGAACATCTGGGTTCATCCGAAAATACGAGGTATTATCAATAACAACCGCGCCTGCTTTCACAGCTTTTGGCGCAAATTCTTTGGAAACGCTGCCACCTGCTGAAAACAAAGCGATATCAACATCTGTAAAAGAAGCAACAGTTAATTCTTCCACTAAAACTGTTTTATCTTTAAAAATAAGCTCATAACCCTCAGAGCGCTTAGAAGCTAATAACTTAACTTGACTAATTGGAAGAGATGAATCCTCCAACATTGCAATCATTTTTTTTCCAACGGCACCTGTTGCTCCAACAACAGCCACGACATATCCTGACATATATAAATCCTTATTTTTATTTTATGGTATAAACATGAATAGAGCAATTTTGACGAATTGCTTCAGAGACTGTTTATCATTTCATTAGAACCTGTTAACGATTTCTGAGAACTAACTATGAGTTTCAAATAATACAGAAACCGGTCGATTTTCATAAATACGCACTAATGCTTCGCCAATTAACTCTCCGACGGATATTTCTTCGATTTTAGCAATCTTTCGCTTAGATGGCAAATAGATAGAATCCGTCACCACCATTTTAGTAATCGCAGAATTTTTAATTCGCTCAAGCGCCGAACCGGATAGCACTGGATGTGTACAAGAAGCATAAATTTCTACGGCACCAACTTGTTGCAAAGCATCAGCAGCTAGCGTAATCGTTCCAGCGGTATCAATCATATCGTCAATCAAGACACACTTTTTCCCGCGAACATGACCAATAATATTCATAACCTCTGCTACATTTGCACGTGGCCTGCGTTTATCGATAATAGCAATCGGCGTTTTTAAAATTTCCGCCAACTTACGTGCTCGCGTAACACCACCATGATCAGGTGAAACAACCACTATATCGTCTCCAGATAAGTTGTGAGCTAAAAAATAATCAGCAATCAAAGGCGCTCCCATTAAATGATCCACTGGAATATCAAAGAAACCTTGAATTTGCGCCGCATGAAGATCCAAAGTAATCAAACGACTTGCTCCGGCAATTGTTAACATATTCGCCACTAACTTAGATGTAATCGGCTCACGAGAACGCGCTTTTCGATCTTGACGTGCATAACCAAAGTAAGGCATCACAACATTAATTGTCGCCGCTGAAGCGCGTTTCAATGCATCAATCATAATCAATAATTCCATCAAATGATCATTAACCGGCGCATTTGTTGACTGAATCACATAAACATGAGCACCGCGAATCGACTCTTCAATATTAATTTGAATCTCTCCATCAGAGAACTGCTTTACGGAACTTTTTCCTAACTTAACACCAACTGCTTTGGCAATTTTTTCCGCTAAAGGACGATTGGAATTTAATGCAAAAATCTTTAATCTTGGATCACAATAATGCTCTGACATACTTATCCTCCATCATTTTTACCGTCGATAAATTTGAAAAAACAGGATCTAAACATATTGTAAAATTTTTCCTTGATTGTACGCAACATCAATCAAACCGCCACCTAAGCATTCTTCACCATCATAAAAAACAACTGCCTGCCCTGGTGTAACTGCCCGCACAGGTTCGGCAAAATCAACTGTTGCACGCTTGCTTTCATGTAAAATAACTTCGACCTTAACATCCTTTTGCCGATAACGAAACTTTGCTGTACAAGTAAACTCACTAGGTTTTTCTCCATCCGTTGTAAAATAAATTTCACTTGCCTCAAGACTGGTAGCCATCAATGCCGGATGATTAAAGCCTTGACCAACATACAAAGTATTAGTTGCAAGATCTTTGCCGACAACAAACCATGGTTCATTTTCTCCTCCACGCTGACCGCCAATGCCTAAACCTTCGCGCTGGCCAATTGTGTAATACATCAAACCATCATGATCTCCCATCTCAATGCCTTCAAGTTTCTTCATCTTGCCTTTTTGAGCAGGCAAATAATTCGCTAAAAATTGCTTAAAATCTTTTTCACCAATAAAACAAACACCAGTTGAGTCTTTTTTCTTTGCCGTAGCTAAACCGGCAAGCTCAGCAATTACCCGCACCTCTTGCTTTTGTAAAGTTCCTAGCGGAAATAGCACTTTTTGTAACTGTTTTTGACTTAACTGACATAAAAAATAAGTCTGATCTTTCTTTTGATCAGCGCCTCTAAGTAAATGCACAACTCCATCTTCACTTTTATGAACTTGTGCATAGTGTCCCGTAGCTATATAATTTGCACCTAACTTAAGCGCATAGTTTAAAAAAGCCTTAAACTTAATTTCACGATTACATAAAACATCAGGATTAGGCGTCCGCCCTCGGCGATACTCCGCCAAAAAATACTCAAACACATGATCCCAATACTCTTTTTCAAAATTCACCGAATAATAAGGAATCCCGATCTGATCAGCTACTCGCGCCACATCTTGATAATCTTCAGTGGCATTACATGCCCCCATCTCATCGGTATCATCCCAATTTTTCATAAAAACACCGATCGCGTCATATCCTTGCTCTTTTAAAAGCAGAGCAGCTACTGAAGAGTCAACACCACCGCTCATACCGACAACAACGCGACTTTTAGCTTCCAAACCTATCACCTCCTGATGTGTCTATTTCTTACAAACAATGATTGTTGTGGCACCTATT
>JAIRLR010000183.1 GCA_031259195.1 Streptococcaceae bacterium
GAGGATCATTTGGTGGATGTTGACCTCTTTCTCACTACTGCTTTTTCACTGTTATCAGACCCAAGATCAATAAAACATATCGGGGATAGACTACTTTTAAATTATGAGTATGGCTGCTACTTGCTGATGAGTGGAAATGAACAGGGTGGAAAAAAGATGATAAAAAATGTTATTTCTACTTTCTTGTTATGCGGCCATGAGAATTTAACTGATAAACTTCAGCAAAGTTATGATGAGGGACAGAGGGCGGTGAAGTCTTAGCAACGCTTTGATTTTGGAGTCAGGTTTAACAACTTAAGACAAATAAGAAGCACTTTAAACAATTTTCGCCATTTAAAGTGCTTTTTATTTCTAAAATTACTCTTTACCCAACAACATCTGTGCAGCCGTAATGATTGCCAGTTTATATACATCTTCTTCATTAGCACCGCGTGAAAGATCCGAGATTGGTTTATTAAGACCTTGCAAAATCGGGCCAATAGCTTCGAATTTTCCAAGGCGTTGAGCGATTTTATAGCCAATATTACCTGATTGCAGATCCGGAAAAACAAAAACTGTTGCCTTGCCAGCAACTGATGAGCCCGGTGCTTTCAGGCGCGCAACAGACTCTACATAGGATGCATCAAACTGCAACTCGCCATCGATAATGTATTCAGGCGCTAAGCTTTTGGCAATTTTTGTCGCTTCTACCACTTTTTCAACTTCAGATGATTTAGCTGAGCCCTTTGTCGAAAAACTTAACAAAGAAACTTTAGGATCAATATTAAAAACTTCCGCAGTTCGAGCAGATTCCACCGCAATTTCTGCTAACTCCTGTGCACTTGGATTGATATTAATTGCGCAATCAGAAAATAAATATTTTTCCTGATCACGTCCACGTACCATTAAAAATGCTCCCGAAGTTCGGGTAACACTTGGACGCGTTTTAATGATTTGTAGTGCTGGCCTGACCGTGTCCCCTGTTGAATGAATCACACCGGAAATCATTCCATCTGCTTCATCCATAAAGCAAAGCATTGTGCCAAAATAATTATAATCATTAAGCAATAATTTACGTGCTTGCTCTTTTGTAATCTTACCTTTACGAACAGTAACAAAAGAATCCAACATTTTTGCAAAATGTTTATAATTTACCGGATCAATAATCTCAAACATTGATGGTTGCAGGCCTCGACTGTTAATCGCCGCGTGAACTTCTTCAACATTTCCGATTAGAATAGGCTCCATTAACTGTTCTACTTTTAAACGTGCTGCTGCTCCTAAAATGCGAGTATCAGTACTCTCCGGAAAAACGATTCTAACACCACGTCTTACGATTTTAAAGCGCAAACTATCAAATAACTCCAAAACATCCCTCCTCATCTTAAAAAACATTTTCGCAAAAAGAAGCGATCTATGCAAGCGATTTATTTAATAATCTTTAACTTGTCAGATAATTTATTTTCTCTGCGGATAATAATAAAAGCTAGCCAAAGCAAGATGCTTGCCCCTAAAATTGTAAAATTTTTCGTATAGGGGACAAGCGTTGCACTAAATAAAGCACCAAGAAAAAAACTTACAACAACTAAAAAAGCATTGCGTCCTTTAACAAGCATCTCAAAATTTTTGGAAAAAATTCCGCCAATCAACATCGACCCTATCGTTCTGATATTCCCAGTCATCATAATGTTGGCATAAGGCATGCCACGCAATTTTTTAAAGGTATCTGCTTGAATAGCTGCAAAAAAAGACAACAAAGAAATAAAGACATTATTTGAGAAAACACTGACAAAAAGTCCACAGATCGTAACACCTATCAGTTCAGCTAACAAGCTTAACTGATGACGCCGAAGATTATTTTTCTGCGCAAAATCTTTTATCAAAAAATTCACACCCGCACCAATGGCAAATGCAAAAATAGGAAATAAATACACCCAACCTTGATTTAATTGACCTTTAATTAAATGTATAGCCATTAAAATAACGTTACCTGACTGCAAATTGGCAAAACGTTGTCCATGAGTCAAATAACTATATGCATCCATAAATCCACCTGCAGCTGCTAAAAGCATACCAATCTCTAACTCTTCGTAAATCAAAACCTTCTTAGCTTCTTCACCCATCTTTACAAATATTCCTTTTCTTTTTTATTATGACCAAAAATAAACAATTATCCGTTATTTTAAGAATAGGAAGAAAAATATGCTACTTTTTTTAATTGACCGAAAAGTTAAAGATCTAGATCATCATGAAATACAGAAACTTCTAAATAACAGTCCAACTTATCAATTACTAAAAGAGCTCCTTATAAAAAAGCGCATCAACTCGACGTTTTTTTGCAATAAATACTATCTGAGTCGTGCAACATTTCAACGACGAAAGAAAAAATTAAATATTTTGCTTGAGCATTTTTCGATTAGCCTTGCAAAGAAATCACTCCAAGGCGAAGAAAAAAACATCCGCTGGTTTTTAATTCAATTTTTTCAAAGTATAGCACCTTTTGATATGTTAAATGACTTCTTCAATACAGAAGAGTGGGCCCTTTTTAAAAGATGCAAACAAAATTTAATAAAAAAACTGAATCACAATCTTAATAAATGTTTTGAAATTTGGCTGCTAGCAGTCTTTTTTTATTCAAGAGAAGCACAAAAAAATTTTAAAAATCTGAACCATGATTTAGCAGATTTTAAAATGACTGCCTTTTATCAAGCTTTTCCTTTTTTAAGCACAAGCGACTTAGAATTTTTAAACTCAGGGTATCATCTATTACATCCAGAACAAAATAAAAAGCTTTCGCCAAAAATTTCTCCAGAAGCAAAGCTTTTCGTTAAAAATTTAAATAAATTTTTACCTATATCTTTAAACAAACAATTGCAAAAAAATCTTACAATAGAACTTACTTATTTTATCAATCTACATCAATATCTTCCTACTAAGCTTAAATCTTTTATCGCTGAACGCTACTTAAACCCCTTGCGCAAAAATCATCCTCACAAAGCGCAATTCCATCATTTCCTTCAAAAAAAATTAGTCCATAATACTACCATTCTAAAAAATTCCCTTGAACAAAATGATTGTACTTGCTACTTTCTAAGTCAATTAATCGATAATGTCCTGCATAAAAGTGAAATGCCAATTTATTTTAACTTTCGCTCAGACTTCGATCCTTATATGCAAAGAAATTTAAAAATGAGAATACACTCTACATACTCGCAACTTTTAGAAGCAGAAATAAACAAGTCAGTAGACTTAACTATCCATCAAAGCGATCATATACATGATAATCAAACATCTACCTTTTATTTTCCGTTTTTTGTAACTGAAAATATTTGGCTAAATTTTATTAGATATATCGAAAAAATTTATTATCAAAAATTAACGGATTATCTTCTTTCCACAAAAATTAAATCATAAGAACAAAAAAACAAACATGAAATTTTTCAAAATCATGTCTGTTTTTTGATGTTCTAAAAATTAATTTAGAATCCGCCCATCATTGATGGATCCATTCCACCAGGCATACCTCCTCCTGGCGCAGGAGCCTGCGCTGGTTCTGGTTTAGAAGCAACCACGGCTTCCGTTGTCAAAATCAATGAAGCAACAGATACAGCATTTTGCAAAGCAGAACGGGCCACTTTGGTCGGATCAACAATCCCTGCATCAATCATATTTTCCCATTCACCAGTTGCCGCATTAAAACCAACGCCAACCTTTTCTTTCTTCAATTTGTCCACAATCACAGAACCTTCGTATCCTGCATTTTCAGCAATTTGACGAATTGGCTCTTCCAACGCACGCAAAACAATGTTGATTCCAGTTTGTACATCTCCACTTTCTTTTAACTCAGCAACTTTATGTATTGCGTTAATGAAAGCAGTTCCACCACCGGAAACAATTCCTTCTTCAACGGCAGCGCGTGTTGCATTCAGTGCATCTTCAATACGAAGTTTCATTTCTTTAAGCTCTGTTTCAGTCGGCGCCCCAACTGAAATTACAGCTACCCCACCGGAAAGTTTTGCCAAACGCTCTTGTAATTTTTCACGATCAAAATCACTTGTTGTTTCTGCGATTTGGGCACGGATAACAGAAATACGATTTTCAATTGCATCTTTTTTACCAGAACCTTCAACAATTGTTGTATTATCTTTATCAACAGTTATTCTACTTGCATTTCCAAGCATATCAAGACTTGTTTCTTTTAATTTCAAACCGATATCTTCAGTAATAACTTCTCCGCCAGTAAGAACAGCAATATCTCCAAGCATTTCTTTTCGGCGATCACCAAAACCTGGGGCTTTCACAGCAACCACATTAAATGTTCCACGAATTTTATTTAAAATCAGCGTTGGTAAAGCTTCGCCTTCAATATCATCCGCAATAATTAACAACGGACGAGATTGCTGAAGAACTCGCTCCAAAATTGGCAGAATGTCTTGAATATTTGAGATTTTTTTATCTGTAATCAAGATATATGGATTTTCCAGATCTGCTTTCATCTTTTGCGTATCTGTTACCATATATTGTGAAAGGTAACCGCGATCAAATTGCATCCCTTCAACCACATTAAGTTCTGTTTTCATTCCCTTAGACTCTTCAATAGTGATAACACCATCGTTACCAACTTTTTTCATTGCATCAGAGATGTTCTCTCCAACTTCTTCAGAACCTGAAGATACAGTGGCAACTTGTGCAATCTCCTCTTTTGAAATTATTTCTTTGGAAATAGCAGACAAAGCCTCAACAGCTGTTTTTGTTGCCAATTCAATCCCGCGACGAATTCCTAGCGGATTAGCTCCAGCGGTTACATTTTTCAAGCCTTCATGAACAATTGCTTGCGTTAAGACAGTTGCTGTGGTTGTTCCGTCTCCGGCGATATCATTTGTTTTTGAAGCAACTTCGGAAACTAATTTTGCTCCCATGTTTTCAAAATGATCTTCGAACTCGATTTCTTTGGCAATTGTTACCCCGTCATTGGTAATCGTTGGTGAACCAAACGATTTCTCCAACACCACATTGCGCCCTTTTGGTCCAAGCGTAACTTTCACTGTATCTGCTAATTTATTTACTCCACGTACAATTGACTTACGTGCATCTTCTGAAAATTTAATATCTTTTGCCATTTTTGTTCGACACTCCTTTAAATTTTTTCGTTTCCATAAAATTTTATAAAATTACTCAACGATTGCTGCAATTTGGTCAGCGCGCAAAACTAAGTATTCTTTACCATCATGCTTAACTTCTGTTCCAGCAAACTTTTCAAAAAGAACGGTTTCACCTGCCTTTACTTCTGGAGCGATTGTTTGTCCATTTTCTAACACACGTCCACTTCCAACAGCAATGACTTTACCTGTTTGTGGTTTTTCTTGTGCAGCAGATGCTAGAACAATTCCTCCAATTGTTTTTTCTTCTTCTTTCGCAACTTCGATAATAATGCGATCTCCTAATGGTTTTAACACGTTAATCCCTCCAATTTTTATAAATTAATCTAATTATTAGTACTCTCCATCTACGAGTGCTAACTTACAAAAATCATTGTATCATTCTCTATTAATTAGTCAAGATGTTAAATTGCATTAGGAAAATTGTGTCGCTGCTCAGTGATAATGTCTTGATAGATGTTCATCGAAAATGTCCC
>JAIRLR010000184.1 GCA_031259195.1 Streptococcaceae bacterium
GAGATAAACTATCCACCAATGCTGATACAGCATCAAAGCAAGATTTCGTCTTATTATTTTCCAAATTTAAAGCTGTAAGCGAAATCACGCCAAGGTAAATAAAAAGGCTATATAAATAATCTACTTCTTCCGTACGCAGATTATTTAACGCTTCATGTTCTTTAACACATTGGCAAAATTTACGATACTGTTTGCTGGCTTTTAAATAAAGACTTAGATCCAACGGTTTAGCGCATTGATAGCCAGTCGATACCCTTAACAACTGGATCCCCAATCTTAAATACAGCTCCTCATAAGTACTTTTAGAAATAGCCACTGTTGTCAAACGCGAAATCATCTTATCGACGATTTGCTTGATTACTTTTTTATTGACAAAACGATCTGGCCAACAATTTTGACTTTTGGCTTGCCACCAAAATTGAAATAAAAGTTCGCGAATTACACCCTCATCACCATCTAAACGAAATCCTTTTTCGCTAACTATCAAAGAAAAACGGCGAAAATCATCTTTAACCTGCCTGCTGACTTTTCGCAACTTTCTTTCATTAATTCTCATTTTATTCGACATATTGTGGACGGAAGTATTTTCATACTGCAATAAGGTAGAAACAAACTGAAAAATCATCGACGACTGCGAAATAGCCTGCAAAAAATCCCAGATATCCTGCTCATGTTTATATTTTAAAAAATTAAATTCGATTTTAACCTTATTCTTTCGCCAAAAGATCTTTTTTTGAAAATCCAACTCTTCTCGCTTTTTTTCAAAAAAGACACGTAATAAAGTCAAGCGATAACTAGAAATTCTCAATATTTCACAAATTTCTACATCCAAAAGTCCCTCAGGATGTTTTTTTAACAACTCAATTAAGTCAATCAAATAAGCTTCATTTATATCCAAGTAAAATTCTTTTTTCATGTTTTTAACCACCTTCCAATTTCCAATGTTTACAAGTAGTGATTGTAAATATAAATTTGCAAAAGAAAAGAGGAGCCTACGGATGCAAGTATTCACCTACCCATTAATCCCTCAAATCTGTAGCAATTCCTTTGATATGTCTAAGAACCTGTTAACTTGTCTTTCTATTAATGGAATTTTAGGTTAATTTTTAGGCAATTTTCGGAAAAAAACGCAAGAATAGTGAGGCTATTTTGAGGCTTTCGTTCTAACGATTTGTAATTCAAGCAAAGCTTGAACAAATCGTAAAGAACTTAGGCAGATCTTTTGACAAAAAAGTGCCAAAAATTACGCACCAAGTAGGTACGTCCTGCCTAAACTCTGCCAAGCCTCGCAAGACACTCGTTAAGGCAGTTCGCAATTGGAGAGAAGTTAACAGGCTCTAAGTCCAATCTTTCATTTGATCGAGAAACTTCTTGCTTTTCAACTTGATTCCCACATACTCATCGTACAAAGCATCGATAAAAACACGTAATTCTTGCTTAGTTTCGTCGCTAATATTAATCGATCTTATTTGATTCAAATGAATATTAGAAAACATTCTGGCAAAGTGAATTATTTGCGGACTTGCCTTATAAAGCGTTTTATCTTGCAAACGATGCTTGGTACAAACGATTCCACTCATATATGAGGAAAAAGCAAACTTTTCCTGTACTCTTCCACAAATCGCACAAGAGTACAGATTTAACTGCACACCAAAGCGCGATAAAATCTGCAACTCAAAAATATTTGTTATAACCTGTGCATCATATCCTTGATCAATTAGCTGCAAAGATTGCTTAGTAAAACCATAAAGACTTGGATCATACTCATTATCCTCAAGCGCTGCATCCACTAAACTTAAAATATAAGTTGCAAAAGCATTTAAAAAAATATCAGTTTGAATCTGCAAAAAAGCGTCCACTGTTTTTACACCATTTAAAAAAGAAAGCGAATCTTTTTGCAGCTTGCCCATATAAGTGCCGTAGTGAAAGTTAATTATAGCCTGCTTTAAAGGATTATTTTTTCTTTGAACATTGCGCGCAAAAAACATCATTTTTCCTGCATGTTCTGTAAAAATCTTTACTAACCTGTCTTTTTCTTTATAATCTTTCGAAAATAAAATAATTCCTTTAAACTCTACACTTTGAAGCATAAATTCTCCTTATAGAGCTAACTTGTTAAATCCATTTTAGCAAAGTAAAAACTGAAAAATAAAAATTCAAAAACAATAACGTAGAAAAAATTACCCATTTTGTCCTCTGAGCGGACTAAAAAAGACATCAAATGATCTAAAATGTATAAAATACTTCCACTTTAGTTTAAGATATGTTGTTGAGATGTATAATAATATTAAACAAGTATGTGAAGTATTTTTCAGAGGGAGAAGATAAATTTGAAAATTAAAAATGCTCAAAATAAAATATTTATCATAATTGGTTTGTTGGTAATAATGATATTTACTTTAATAAATAATGCAAAGACTGCAAATGCGTGGACATTTGAAGAAATTTGTGACGATGCTATTCAAAACCTTTATAATAAACCTTTTCCAATATATGAAAATATTGATGTTTTTTACAACGGACATGTAACGAAATTAATCACCTTACCTCCTGATGATAAATTCAATTTATTAGTAGAAACTGCGCTTGGCTACCACAACAAGCAAAGAATAAGAAACGATAGAGTTTCTTATGATACAAACCCAGACGATTATATAAAACGTTATATACGTTACAATGATGCTTCAACCTTTTCAACTATACATGGACCTAAACATTGTGCTAGAACCGCAATTTTATCTGAAGAAATTGCAAGGCTTTATAAAAAATTATATATAGAATTTGAGCGTATCACAAAAAAAGAGATTAAATGTTGTTTTCTGGCTGGCGTGTATCATGACTCAGGGAGACAAACCGATGGTCCAGATATTTATGATCCTTTAAGTGCTCATTATTGCGAAATAGATTTAAATTCTAAAGGATTTGCACCTCTAATTGTACAAAATGTTAAAACTGCAATTTTAAATAAAGATGAAACCGTAGCAACTAAAGATAAAATAGCAATTGCTCTTCATGATGCAGATTCTATGGAAATGCAGCGTTTTGGGAGCAGATTTGACTCCAGATATCTAAATTGTAATTGTCTTACACTGCGTGCTGGAGTTGATTCGGCTTTTGCTCAAGCTCAAGTTGATGCTTTATGCCAAAGATCGAAAAATTTTATAATAAACACTGGATTTCATGATAATGATTTTAATCGTATTATAACTTATCAAGAAGCAGTTACTATATGGAGAAGTATTAGTCCTCGTCGTAATCGTAGACCTCATAACTCTCGACCAGCGACTCCTGATCAACCATCTCAAATACGCACACAACCTCCAGCACCACGAAGAGTGCCTGCAGCAATTCCATCATATACGCCTGCTATAACTCCTAGTCAGACAACAGTTGGAGCTCCGTCTGTTTTTAGAGCGTATAATCCTAACAGCGGTCTGCATCATTACACAATGAACTGGGATGAAGTGCAATGCTTAGTTGGTCTGGGTTGGAATTATGAAATTCCTGCTTTTAAATGCAGTGATGAAGGTGTTCCGATCTATCGAGTTTATAACAAAAACGATGGAAATCATCATTACACAATGGATGCAAACGAGAAAAATTATTTGATAACAATCGGATGGGATGATGAAGGAACAGCCTTTTGTGCACTACTTGAAGGACCTGTACCTGTTCATCGCGCCTACAATCCAGGAAATGGTGAGCACTTCTATACAACTAATTATGCTGAAATAGAAAATGCCGTAAACCACGGTTGGAACTATGAAAGTATTGCTTGGTTTACAACTGAAGTGTAAATTTATAAGGAGTCTGTTAGCTGAAAAATATAACAGGCTCTTAGAGCCCGAAAGGTTTTTTTAACGACGTATCAGGGAAAAAGAAAACGAAGCCCTCTACATCTAGTTTCTTAAGGAAGTCTAATAAAAGGAGTTACAAATGAATTTACCTAATAAGTTAACGGTTTTACGGATTTTGCTGATTCCTTTGTTTTTAGTTATTTTTTCCTTTGATTGGGGAATGTTAGGCGACGTTCCCTTAACTCATATTGTTGCAGCAATCATTTTCGCACTAGCTTCGCTAACGGATTGGCTTGATGGTTACTTAGCCAGAAAGTGGCATCTGATAACAAACTTTGGTAAATTTGCCGATCCTTTAGCGGATAAAATGTTGGTGATGACAGCTGTTATTGTCTTGGTTGCTCTAAAGCAAACTCCAGCATGGGTGGCATCAATCATTATGATGCGGGAGTTGACTGTGACAGGCTTGCGTTTGCTATTAGTAGAAGATGGTGAAGTTTTAGGAGCTGCATGGCCAGGAAAGATCAAAACGGCAACGCAAATGTTTGCAATTATTTTTTTATTGTTGCATAATTTTCCTTTTTCTTTGGCGACCAATTTTCCTATAGGGGAAGTTTTGCTATATGTTGCTTTGATTTTTACGGTTTATTCAGGGATAGATTATTTTGTTAAAAATAAGCATGTATTTAAAGGAAGCATGTAAGAACCTGTTGATAATGTTTACGCAAAAATTCGCTGATAAAAATTTTGACCACCTGAACCAAAAGCTTGAAAATTTGCAGTGCGCTGGCTTTCTTCTGTGCCTTTTTCTAAAATAACTTCAACATAACTCTCAGGTAGATCCTCAAGTATTTTGCCCCATTCAATCACAGTTAAACCATCACCTGCAAAATACTCTTCCAGTCCTAACTCATCAGCATCCATTTCAACGCGGTAAAGATCCATATGAAAAAAGTGGAATTCGCCCATCTTTATACTCACGCACAATCGTATAAGTAGGACTTTTAATCGTTTGCTTAATCCCTAAGCCCAGCGCAATCCCTTTGGTAAACGCTGTCTTACCAGCGCCTAGATCTCCGATTAAGATTAATATATCTTGCGGTAAAGCAACTTCGCCAATCTTTTTGGCTAATTGCTCAGTTTCTTTAATATTTTTTAAAATTCTCTTCATTAGACTTATCCTAAAACGTTTTTTCAAAGTTATAAATGCCGGAAATCAAGCCACGCGCAACAAATGTTTTTTGCTTATTACGATAACGCTGCTGTAAAATTTTAAATCTTTTAATTCTACGGTTCACATGCTCAGATCCTGTCCCCTCCATCGTGGAATTTCGTCAGCACCGAAACCTCATTAAGCAGTTTTAATTTTATCTTTGTGTTTAAACTCAGTCAAATTCTCCAAAGCACTCTGTAAAATCGGA
>JAIRLR010000003.1 GCA_031259195.1 Streptococcaceae bacterium
GCATTGCTAATAAAGGATTTGATTTTTGATTGAGAAAACCAAAAGTGCTGGTTATTGTCGGACCAACTGCTGTAGGAAAAACGACGCTTGGCATTGAATTGGCCCAAATTTTTAACGGCGAAATTATTAGCGGTGATTCTTTGCAGGTGTATAAGTCTTTGAACATTGGAACGGCGAAAGCAACACCTGATGAGCAAAGGCAAGTCAAACATCACTTAATTGACATTCGCAAGCCAGATGAAAATTATTCTGCAGCTGATTTCCAACAAGAAGGTAGACGCTTGATTATCAAACTAAGTCAAAAGCAAAAATTACCGGTGATTGTTGGTGGTACTGGTTTTTATATTCAAGCATTACTAGAGAATTTTTCGTTAGGCGGTAAAATAAAAACTTCATCTTTTCGTCAGAAATATGAACATTTTTTAAAAGAAAAAGGAAGTCATGCTCTTTGGCAAATGCTCTATGAAAAAGATCAAAAAGCTGCTGAAAAAATTCCAATTAATAACTTACGTCGAGTAATCCGCGCTTTAGAAATTTTGGAAGCAACTGGTGAAAGCATGCAGTCTTTGAACGAGCAAGGACAGATGCTTTATGATGTCTGCTTGATCGGACTGACGATAAAACGTTGCTTGTTATACGAGCGTATTAATAGTCGTGTTGATGAAATGATAAAAAAAGGGTTGCTTGATGAAGCAAAAATGCTTTTTGATTTAGGACAAACACAAGCTGCGCAGGGAATTGGATACAAAGAATTTTTTCCTTACTTTCAAGGAGGAATCCCTTTAGAAGAGACTGTGGAGTTAGTAAAGCGAAATTCGAGAAGATATGCCAAAAGACAGATCACTTGGTTTACTAATCGTGTAAATGTTAAATGGTATGATTTTTCTAAAAGTTCTGATTCAACAAAAATTAAAAACGATGTACAAAAATGGCTAAATGAAAGGGATAATGTATGATTTCTTGAAATGAAAATTTAGATAAAAAGTTAGTAAAGTTGATTGTGTCAATGATCTTTGAAAATGTCCCCAAAAACGTTAAAAATTCATCGTAAATTTTTTCTTCCAATTCCTTGATTTAGTTCGTGTGAAATGTTGGAAACTTCCTGGAAATGAATCCAGATAGCAAGGCTTCCAAATTGCTATTTTTAAATTTAACACAAACACTCATTTTTATGATTAGTTTTTGATTGAATAGGTTATAAATGTATAACTATAAAAAAACTGTTTTATGGAAGGAAGTGATAGATTATGTCTATTATTGAATTGAAGGAGATTACCAAAATTTTTGAAGGGCGCTCAGAGAGTGTTAAAGCTCTTGACAAAGTAACGTTAAATGTCGATAAAGGTGATATTTATGGAATTATAGGATATTCTGGTGCGGGAAAGAGTACATTAGTGCGTTTGTTTAATGGTTTAGAGATCGCTAGTGGTGGAACACTAAAAGTTTTAGGTCAGGAGATTTCAGAATTAAAAACAAAAGAATTGCGTGCATTTCGTCAAAAGCTAGGAATGATTTTTCAGCATTTTAATCTTTTATGGTCAAAGACAGTGTTAGAGAATATCGAGTTGCCTTTAAAAATGGCTGGAGTTTCCAAGATTAAACGCAAACAACGAGCAGAAGAGTTGGTTAGTTTGGTGGGGCTAGCAGGGCATGAAGATCATTATCCAAATCAGCTTTCCGGTGGACAAAAGCAAAGAGTTGGTATTGCTCGTGCTTTAGCTAATAATCCGGAAATTTTACTAAGCGATGAGTCAACAAGTGCGCTTGATCCACAGACAACAGATGAAATTTTAGATTTATTGTTGGATTTAAATCGGAAACTAGAGTTAACGATTGTGTTGATTACGCATGAGATGCATGTCATTCGCCGAATTGCTAATAAAGTGGCCGTGATGGAGAAAGGGCGTGTAATCGAGCAAGGCGAAGTAGTTGAGTTGTTTAATTATCCAAAGACGGAAACGACGCGAAAATTTGTACAACAGGATATCGATCCAAGGAGTGAAGATACCAGCGAGTTTGTTATGAAAGTGCTGCAAAAGAATCCAACAGCTCGTTTCGCAGAGTTAATTTTTAATATACCGGACCAGAGCCGATCATAACGCGGGTGATTCGTAAGTTTAAAGTAGATATCAATGTTTTGCATGGTAATTTAAAGCATACAAACGCAGGTGTTTTGGGGACGTTAAGTGTGATTTTAACGGGGGAAGAGGTAAAGCAAGCAATTTCTTTTCTGCAATCTTTAGGCGTTGGAGTGGAGGTGAATTCTTTTGACAAGCAAGCATAGTTTTGTGGATACATTCTTTAACTTTTCGCAAGTTAACTGGGAGAATATGCGACAGAGCACATGGGATACCCTTTATATGGAATTTATTTCCATGATTTTTACAGTTATCTTTGGTTTTATAATCGGACTTATGTTATTTTTACTTTCGAGGCAATCAGGAACAGTTCTTAAAGCTGTTTATGCCATTTTTTCAATAGTTAGCAATATTTTCCGCTCAATTCCTTTTATCGTTTTGATTGTTTTATTCATCCCAGCAATGAGTGCCATTTTTGGCAGTTTTATTGGGGCAATTCCTGCTGTTTTGCCGCTAACAGTATCTGCATCACCACTTTATGCACGGATGGTTGAAGTGGCTTTTCGTGAAGTCGACGAGGGAGTGCTTGAAGCAGCAAATGCGATGGGCGCTAGTGGTTTGCAAAAAGTTTTTCAAGTTTTGGTGCCCGAAAGTTTACCGGCGTTAATTTCTGGAATGAGTATTACAGCCGTATCGATGATTGGTTATACGGCGATGGCTTGTGTTGTTGGTGGCGGAGGTCTTGGCGGTCTAGCCATCCAAGAAGGATTTTCGCGCAATAACTATACCGTTACAATGGTTGCAACAGTGATTATTCTAATAATTGTTTTTATTTTGCAGTTTATTGGTGATTTATTAGTAAAAAAAGTTGATAAGAGAAAATGAAATACTAAAAATAAAGGACGGTACATCGAATGAAAAAAAATATTTTAGGACTTTTATCGTTGATATTAATTTTGCTTGTAGTCGTTGGTTGCGAAAATTCAAAAAAGAAGAGTACCAGTGATGATAAGACAATTACCGTTGCAGCTTCCCCAACACCGCACGCGGAAATTTTGGAACATGTCGCTCCTTTATTAGAAAAAGAAGGATATAAGTTAGTTATTAAAAAAATTGATGACTTTGTAATGCCCAATAAGGCCTTAGCAAGCGGTGATGTAGATGCCAACTATTTCCAACATGTGCCGTTTTTTGAAAAGGCCGTGAAGGAGAATAATTATAATTTTTCCATTGCTGGAGCTGTTCATATTGAACCAATGGGTCTGTATTCAAAAAATGTTAAAAAGGTAAAAGATTTAAAAGATGGAGCAAAAATTGTCACCTCTGATTCGGTAGCGGACTGGGGGCGAGTGATTTCGATTTTAAAAAAGGCCAAATTAGTTGAAGTTAAAAATGGAGTAAATATAGAAAATGCTTCTTTTGAAGATATTTCAAAAAATCCAAAACATTTAAAATTCGTTCATAATGTTAAGCCTGAAATGTTAGTGCAAGCTTACAATAATCAAGAAGGTGATTTAGTCGCAATCAACGCAAACTTTGCTTATAGTGCAAAGCTAAATCCTTTAAAAGACTCTGTACTGCTGGAAGCTGATAACTCTCCTTATGTCAATATTGTGGCAACGAGAAAAGGACAAGAAAATTCAGCTAAAATCAAAGCTTTGATCAAAATTTTGCATGAAAAAAAAGTACAAGCTTGGGTTTTAAAAACATGGGGCGGATCTGTTAAACCTGTGGCGGCAGATGACTGGAAGAAGTAAATTTTCATATAATTAATGAATAAATCTATCCCAAAATATTGTAAATATTTTGGGATAGATTTTTAATAAAGATATCGTTCACAGGATTTACACTCACTCACAACTATTTTTCTTTAAAAAAGTCTTTTAAATCAGCTAAAGGTAGATTTTTCTTTTTGCAGTGCTTCATACTCACTTTTTGACATTACTTGCCAAGCTTCTCCTTTAAGGTAGCTAGCATTATTTTTTTCTTCTGTAAGAACCTGTTAACGATCTCCCAACGATGAATAATTTTGGCTATTTTTCCACACTTTTTCGTTAAAAAGCCTCGATTTAGAACCGCTAAACCTGTGTTTTTTGCCTCAAATTGTGAAAAAATAGCTCAAAAAACCTGTCGGGCTATTAAATTGTTTCAAGCTTTGCTTGATTACAATTTGTATAGCGGGATTCACTTCGCTAGAGATCGTTAACAGGTTCTAAGAATCATTGAGGTATTTTTATAACTCTAAAACAGACCACTTATACTCTCCTAACTGCCGCCCCAATAAAGGCTTTGTAAAGAGCTTCTGGACGATTGGGCCGACTTGTTAGCTCAGGATGATACTGACATGCGACAAAAAACTTTTTATCGGGTAGTTCAACAATTTCAACCAAGCGATTATCTGGAGAGACCCCTGAAAAGACTAAGCCTAACTTTTCAAACTCTTTACGATAATGATTATTAAATTCATAGCGATGACGATGACGTTTTTGCACAACTTCATCATTATCATAAACGTTGGCTGCATGCGTTCCATGTTTTAGCTTAGCAGGGTACAGTCCTAAACGAAGTGTTCCGCCTATATTTTCAATATTTTTTTGATCTTTCATAATATCAATTACATTATGCGATGTTTTAGGATTAAGCTCAGCCGAGTTAGCATCTTTAAACCCCGCCACATTACGGGCAAACTCCACTATCGCTAGCTGCATACCCAAGCAAATCCCAAACAGCGGAACGTCTTCTTCTCGAGCGTAGCGAATTGCCTCAATCTTGCCTTCCACTCCGCGATGACCAAAGCCACCAGGAACAATAATGCCATCTGCTTCTTTTAGTAAAGATGCAACATTTTCACGTGTGACATTTACTGAATTGATCCACAGTAAGTCAATATCCGTATCATGCGCATAACCTGCATGTTTTAAAGCTTCTACCACTGAAAGATATGCATCAGGCAGCTCTACATACTTACCGACCAAAGCGATTTTTGTTTTCTTTTTAAGATTCATGACCTTTTCAACCATGGCTGCCCACTCCGTCATATCAGCTGCGGGAGTGTCCAATTTCAAATGATCACAAACCGTCTGATCCATTTTCTGCGCCTGTAAGTTTAAAGGAATTTGATATAAATGCTCTACATCAAGGGAGTCGATCACGGCTTCTGGCGCTACATCACAAAACTGAGCTAACTTATTTTTAATCCCACATGAAACAGGTTTCTCTGTACGGATCACCAACATATTTGGCTGAATTCCAAGGCCTCGCAACTCTTTTACCGAATGCTGAGTTGGCTTGGTTTTCATCTCTCTGGCTGCCTTTAAATACGGAAGCAAGGTTGTATGAATATACATAACATTATCGCTACCAACTTTGGACTTCATTTGCCTGAGTGCTTCTAGAAACGGTAAAGACTCAATATCGCCAACTGTACCGCCAACTTCAGTAATAATCACATCTGAATCAGTCGTTGTTGCTGCATGCATGATCTTTTCTTTCAAGGCATTGGTAATATGCGGAATTACTTGCACTGTTGCCCCTAAGTACTCACCTTTACGCTCTTTAAGCAAAACTTCTGAATACACTTTGCCCGTTGTAACATTTGAATATTTATTTAAATTAATATCAATAAAGCGCTCATAATGCCCTAAATCTAAATCCGTCTCTGCTCCATCATCAGTTACAAACACTTCACCATGCTGATAAGGACTCATCGTCCCTGGGTCCACGTTAATGTATGGATCAAATTTTTGTAGCGTCACTTTTAATCCACGATTTTTTAGCAAACGTCCCAGTGAAGCTGCAACAATTCCTTTGCCAATCGACGAAACGACACCACCAGTTACAAAAATGTACTTTGTCATGTTTGGAACCTCCAGCAAAAAACTCCCTACTCAACATGAACAGGGAGATATAGTCAAAAAATAGTAAGGAAATTTTATTTTTTTTCATCAAGCTTCACTTCGCTTAGGTTGCTATCATATGCAGTATCTTCATCCTCTTCGTCGTCCTCGTCATCATCATCAATTGACAAATCATCATCAAGATCATTACTAAAATTTTCATCTTCAGAATCATCATTATCCCAATCAATCACATCGTCGCCGCTAACAAAGGCATTAATTCGTTTTTTCTTCTTATGCACAAGACCTTTTTCATTATCGTCTAAGTCAGTTAACTCTTCATCAATTTTACCAATAGCGTACCACGAGCGCAAACCTACACGATTTTTACCAAGAAAAATAAAACCACCATCGATATTTAAATCCGTATAAAATTGGGACAATTGTTTTCGAACTTCAATATCAGATTTCTTTAAATAATCTTGAATTTCATTTACCAACTCAGCAAATTCCATAACCTTATCTTTTTGCTCCAATAAAGCATGAGCCACTTCAATCATTGATAACTCTTCACGTTTACACCCTTCAAAAACACTAAGTTCCAATTTTTCTTAAACCTCCTTAAAAGCTTGTCTGTTAGAAACTTCGAGTAAAATATCGTTTTCTTGTAATATATTTTGTATCTTTTATTAACTGCTCTACAGCCAATATAATATCTGAAATTTGTGGAATACTTGCATTTTCGAGCATTTTCGCTACAGGGGTAGGAGTAAATGCTGCACCCAGCCGTTTAATCGGCATCTTCAATGAATGAAAAGCGCGTGATTCAGCAAGCATTGCCGCGATTTCTGCACCAAACCCACTTGTTTTAACTTCTTCTGTAGCAATTAAAACCCGTCCTGTTTTCACAACAGAGTCAATCAATGTTTCCTTATCTAAAGGTATCAATGTTCTTGGATCCACTACTTCAACCGCAATTCCTTGCAAAGCTAGCCTTTGAGCAGCTAGTAGTGCCTTACTGACCATTTGCGCAGTCGCAATAATTGTAACATCACTTCCAGTGCGCTTAACATCCGCTACTCCTATTGGTAATAAATATTTTTCATCTGGAACTTCCATTGCTTCATCATACAGCATTTTATGTTCAAAAAAAATAACAGGATTTTCCTCTTTAATCGCTGCAAGCAACAATCCCTTAGCATCATAAGCATTAGATGGCTCAATCACTACCAGTCCTGGAATATGGGTAAACCAACTTTCTAAGCTTTGTGAATGTTGAGCACCAGCCCCTGTCCCTGTTCCAAAAGGTGCGCGGATAACCATTGGCAAGGTAATGTTACCATTACTCATATAATGAATTTTGGCTGCCTGATTGACAATTTGATCCATCGCAATCGTAATGAAATCACCAAAATGCAACTCCATAACCGGGCGCATGCCCATTATCGCAGATCCTACGCAAATCCCAGCAATCGCACTTTCCGAAATTGGTACTTCGCGTACGCGTTCAGGACCAAACTGCTCTATTAAGCCGCAAACGACATCAAAGCCACCACCATAAACGCCAATATCCTCCCCGATTAAATAAACTTTATCACTGGCACACATGGCTTGAGCAAGCGCTTCATTTAGAGCTTTACGATAAGTTTTTTCAGTCAATCAACTCACCTACTCTTCCTGCATAAACATTCGCACACAGCACATCTAATGAAGGAGCTTTATCTCTTTTAACATAGGCAAAAACCGTTTTTAGCTCCAACACTTGCTCTTCTTGAATGCTTTTTACCTCCTCTATTGAAAGATGTCCTTCATCAATCATCTTTTGCTTAAAGCGAATAATTGGATCATTTTCTCTTTTCCAGCGCTCGTACTCTTCTTTGGAGCGATACACTTCCTCATCAGACTTTGAATGACCAGCTTGACGATAAGTCATAGCTTCAACTAACATTGGCCCCAAGTCCTTACGTGCATCATCAGCAGCCTCTTTTAAGGTTGCTTCTACTAACTCCAAATCATTCCCGTCAATTGTAACTCCTTTCATCCCATAACTTTCGGCACGTTTTGATAACTTATCAATATTTACCATTTTTTTAATGTCACTGCTCATTGCATAACGATTATTTTCAACCACAAAAATAACAGGCAAATGCCAAATGGAAGCAATGTTTGCCGCTTCATGAAAACTTCCTTGATTGACAGCGCCATCTCCTGCAAAACATACCACAACTTCTCCAGTTTTTTGCATAACACTAGCCAGCGCAGCTCCTGTTGCAATCGGAAATCCACCACCGACAATTCCATTAGAACCTAATGCTCCAATCTCCATATCGAAAAGGTGCATACTGCCCCCTTTCCCCTGATTTAAACCTGTTTTTTTACCAAGAATCTCCGCCAACATCCCGTAAGTAGACATCCCCTTAGCAATAGAATGCCCATGATTACGATGGGTCGAAGTCATTAAATCCCTTGCATGCAATGCATTCGTTACCCCTACGGCAACTGCTTCCTGTCCAACACATGAATGAATTGTGCCATGGATCTTTCCTTCTTGATATAAACTCTGTAGTTTTTGTTCAAATAATCGAATTCGCCACATCTGAGTCAAGCAGTACCTAGCCTTTTCTCGTCTCACAGAATTGACTCCTTCTCTAGAAGCTATCATAAAAACTTTCACAAATATTTTAAAATTTATAATAACAACCTCTTAGAACCTGTTAACTTGTCTCGCTATTGATGGATCCCGTTATACAAGTTGTAATCAAGCAAAGCTTGAAACAACTTGTAAACCTGCCAGGTTTTTTTGAGAAATTTTTGTGCATTTCTAGG
>JAIRLR010000027.1 GCA_031259195.1 Streptococcaceae bacterium
GATGAGGATCATTGTCGTATGAGGAAGAAAAATAGTGCGAAGAATATGAGTGTTGTGCGGCATCTGGTGCTAAATATGTTGAGGGAAGAGAAGTCGCAGAGGATTAGCTTGAATCTTAAAAGAAAGAAGGCGATTTTATCGCATAAATATTTGATGAAAGTGATGAAAATCGCTTAAATGGAAAAAATATTAGATGATAGAAAGTCGTATGCGATGGCCCTGAAAGGTATTGCCTTTGCCATGTAATTTTTTCCTTTGCTTTTAAATTATGAATATATAATAAATCAGTGAATATCTTTTTTCAAACTGCTATATCAATGTATGAATATAACGTTTTAGTACAGATCATCGTTTTAAAACCGCTCTCTTTCTTAGCCGCTACCAAAGCTGCATCAGGAGAATACTTCTCCTCACGAATTTTTTTCTCAATAAAATGAAACAATCTTTGATCATTTTCTATTTTGGGCTTCGTTCCTTTATTTCTAAACGCTTTTTTCGGCTTTCATTTGTGCATAATCTCACTTTTAAACATAAACTTCACTTAAATCTGATCTTTTTGCACCACCGTTTAACTCTTGATTTCGGCGTTGATTACTGCAACTTCGACCGAGAATTTTCGCAATGGCGCGATTGTTCAGTTTTAGTTGCTTGAAACCTTCTATTATTTGTTCCGGTCTCTTTCGTTTAAACGGTGAACTTTACTCTTCTTTTGATCAGTGCTATTCTGCTTGGGAAGACTTTTCATCTTTAATAAACTTCCACATTATTTGTTTTAATAGACCACTTTCCAAACTGTTGAAACTCATTTAAAACTAGATGAAAAAAAGCATGGTGAGTAAGAAGATGAGATATGAAGAGATAAAACAGTTAACCGACGAACAATTTCAAAGATTAACGGGAGTAAAACGTGCAGTATTTGAGAAAATGTTGCCCGTTTTTCAAGCAGCTTGCACCTTGAAAAAGGCCCGTGGCGGGCGTTTCAACAAACTAGGCATTGGAGTATTTTCATGTTGGCGGTAGCTATGGGATTTCTGAGAACTTGTTAACGATCTCGCTATTGATGAAATCCCGTTATACAAGTTGTAATCAAGCAAAGCTTGAAACAACTTGTAATAATCCGACAGGTCTTTTGACAAAAAAGTGCTAAAAATTAAACAAAATTGCGCAATTCTGGAGACAAGTTAACAGGTTCTAAGGAGTCAAAGTTGGCTGCGCTTTGCAAAACGCAGTTGACAACGGATTCAGGTTTTAGGGGATTGCGAAAGTGCATGAGCTTTCCTTTTTTCCCAAAAAGAAGTTGAAGAAGCAGTTGCTGTCTAGGGAAGAGAAAATTTTTAATCGTATCGTTGCCAAGCAGCGTGTGTTGAATGAGCAGGTAATCGGCTGTGTTAAGCGATTTCGGATTCTTTCTGAGAAATATTGTAATTGTCGCAAACATTTTGAGCTGCGATTTAATCTTATTGCAGCTTTTTATAATTTAGGGTTGGTTTAGGCGGTTCGCAATTTTTATAGACCTAGTTTTTTTAGGACAGATCTAATGCGCTTACCCTCAGTTGACTTAGCAAAGCCGCGAAACAGCTGCGATAAAATAACCCCGCTATTTCCGCGCGCGCCCACGCGCCCATTAATAATCCCTTTGCAAAGATACTTGCAACCTCACTTGCCTTTTCTTTTGTGGTATCAGCGACCGCTTTAGCAGCTGTGGACATGGATAAGCTCATATTTGTACCCGTATCTCCATCAGGGACAGGAAAAACATTTAAGGAATTTACATACTCGGCATTGTTTGCTAAGTGCTCACTGCCAGCTTGAAACATTTCTTGCAATTGGCTTGCGGTGATTTCCGTTATACTCACTTTTCTCTTCCTCTCAATCAAGTGAATTTATTCGTTAAGTACACGAACTCCTTGCACATAGACATTCACCGAATTTGCCGTTATGCCTAAGATTGTTTCTAAGTTATATTTCACTTTTTCTTGAACATTATACGAAACTTCTGAAAGCTTGATACCATAACTTACAATAGTATAGATATCTACGGCCACACCCTCATCTTCTTGGCGAATCACAACACCTTTCGCATAATTTTTCTTATGCAGTACGGAATTTAAATTATCTTTGATTTGATTTTTACTTGCCATACCGACAATTCCAAAAATATTGATTACCGCACCCCCAACAACCGTTGCAATTGAGTCATTGGTAATTTCAATTGTTCCTTGTGGCGTTTGAATTTTAACTGCCATCTTTCCCACCTCATTTTTAGTTTATTAGACCTGTCCTAAAATTAGATCCATGAAAATTGCGTTTCTTTTTCCCTGATGGCGACAGAAAATTCACATTCATTCATTTTCTTTTATCCATAATCTAGAAGCCGTGCCTCTAGCGTCAAAAAGCCTCGCAAAACAGCGCTATTCCTACGTTTTTTTCCTTATATCAGGAAAAAATTGAACACAACTTTAATCATAGCCTAGTTTTAGAACAGGTCTAATATTATCCATCAAATTTATTTATGTCTACTTTGCAATCGTCCGTCCACGAAAAACCTCATACATTAAAAGTCCGGCCGCTACACTAGCATTTAAACTTTGCACATGATCAACCATTGGAATTGTCAAAACTTCATCCACTTCTTTTCGTAAAAGTTGACTCATTCCGCGACTTTCATTGCCAATAATCAAAGCAATCTTTCCTTGTACTTGCCACTTGCGATAATCTGTGCCATTCATATCTGTGCCAAAAATCCAAAAGCCTTCTTGCTTTAATTTAGCAACTGCCTGCATAAGATTAGTTACTCGTGCAATCGGAAGATGTTCAACTGCGCCGGTAGAAGTTTTTACGACTGTTGATGTTACACCTACTGAGCGATGCTTAGGCAAAAGCACCCCATCAACACCAACAGCGTCTGCCGTGCGCAAAATCGATCCTAAATTATGCGGATCCTCTAAAGAATCAAGAACTAAATAAAAAGGCTCAGGATTCTTTGTTTGCTGTAAAAGTTCTTCTAACTCTAAATAAGCATACGGCGAAGTCGTCACCACCACTCCTTGATGCACAGCTTTTTGCGTTAGTCGATCTAACATCGTTTTTGGCACTACTTTTACCGGCACAACATGACTTTTTGCCAAACTCTTTAACTCATCTATTCGCTTGCTCTTAATATTTTCCTGTAAAAAAATTTTATTCACACGACCAGATTTAAGAGCTGCTAGACTTGCATGATAGCCAAAAATAAAATCTTCTAAAATTTTCTCCTTACTCTTAGATCTATCGCCATTTTTTAACATGTGCACCTCCCACTTCCTGAATGCACCATGCAATTAACTTTCGCTTTGTTAAATGCAAAAAACCTAATACTGCTTCAAAAACCGTTGATCTTGCGTAAATGGTTTGATCCGTATTTTTCGCTTTTGTATAACTTTTCGCATTTCGTCCGCTGTAAACTTCGTAAATCGCATCTCTCATATAAAGCCAAAGTTATGCCATTTAACTGCTTATAATCCATTTTCAATCTTGACCTTTAGATCTTATAATCATCATTGATTTTAATATTTTTCGCTAACTCCAAAAATTTTTCTTTTTCCCACCAATCCGGCACACTCCAC
>JAIRLR010000121.1 GCA_031259195.1 Streptococcaceae bacterium
TATTCGCTCATATCAAAACGAATCATCGAGTCTTTAGAGCCAAATAACTCAAAAGCTAGTTGTTTAGCTAACTCTGTTTTACCAACACCAGTGGGACCGATAAATAAAAAGGAAGCGATCGGATGATTTTGCTTGCCTAGACCGATGCGGTTTCTTCGAATAGCTTTTGTGACTTTTTCAACTGCTTCATCTTGTCCTTTAAGATGTTTTTTTAAATCTTCCGCTAAATGGATAAGTTGAGTTTGCTCTTTTTCTTTAAGCTCCCCCACAGGGATGCTTGTCTTTTTTTCAACAATTGCTTCCATTTCTTTTTCAGTAATGACTGGTGTATTTTGATCAGTTACTTCTTTATCTTTTAACTCTTGCAATTGCTTTATTTGATCACGAAAATAAGCAGCTGTTTCATAATCTTCAGTTAATGTTGCCTTATCTTTTTGCTTTTTAACATGTTCTAGTTTTTCTTCAATATCTTTAGGATCTACAAAGCTTAAAGTTAGATTCAGCTTTGAGCCAGCTTCATCAAGCAAATCAATTGCCTTATCTGGTAAGAAGCGATCCTGGATATAGCGATTAGAAAGAGTTACTGCCGCTTCGATTGCTTTGTCAGTATAAGATACATGATGAAATTTTTCATAATGCTTTTGCAAGCCTTTTAAGATAGCAATCGTTTCCTCAACACTCGGTTCATCTACCTGTACAGGCTGCATCCGTCTTTCTAAAGCGGCATCTTTTTCAATGATACGGTATTCGTTAAGAGTTGTTGCGCCAATAAGTTGCACCTCACCACGAGCTAGCGTTGGTTTTAAGAGGTTTCCAGCATCCATACTATTATCAGCTGTGGCTCCTGCTCCAACAATTTCATGAATCTCATCGATAAATAAAATGGCATCGTTGTTCCTTATCAATTCTTTAATAAGTTTTTGCATCCGTTCTTCAAATTGCCCACGAATCCCCGTTCCTTGAACAAGAGAAGCAACATCCAAGCGAATGATTTCCTTTCCTTGTAATTTTTGCGGAACATCACCATTGACAATTTTTTGCGCCAAACCCTCAACAACGGCTGTTTTTCCTACACCAGGTTCACCAATTAGAACAGGATTATTTTTTGTGCGACGGTTTAAAATCTCAATAACGCGTTGAATCTCTGCATCTCGACCAACAACAGGATCAATTCCTCCATCACGAGCAATTTCTGTGATATTAATACCGAATTCATTTAAAAATTCATTGCTCATCATATATTTTCGCCGGTAATGCTTGTCGACTTTGATTGGTTCATCATTCTCCCAATCATTTGTACCTGCCAAAATTGCTTTCATTGGAAATGGCAGCTTGTCATTTCTAATATTGCTTAAATATTTGCTTACTAAATTAAGAAGTTGATCCCATTCTCCACTGTCAAAAGGGTTTTTCCCTGCTGCTGCCATTTTTAGGTTGTCTTCCATTTTAAGTTTTTTTATTTTTTGGTAACAACTCTGACAATAGTTTAACTTTTTTTCTTTTCCATCTATTGCTGTATAAAGGTGAATGGTAGCTTCATTTAAACCACATTTTTGACAAAGCATAGATTTGCACTTCCTTTCTGAAAAAGGTACATTCGAAGTAAAAATAACTGCTACATTTAGATGAATTATAGCATTTGTCTACAGGTGTTGAAATATTTTATACGCATTGATATAAGAGCCTGTTAACAGGCTCTAAAGGATGAGTTTAATGACTAAACCCAAAATTATTGTTTCAATTACAGAAAAAAAGCATAGTGAAATTTTAAAAGAAGCACAGGCGATGAAGTAAGCAAATGTTCCTATAGTGGAGTGGCGAGCAGATTTTGCGGAAGTAATAGGCGTTGTTGAGTTTGCTCAAATTGCAAGGGAGCTTAAAAAAATCCTTCAAGGCACTTCTTTACTTTTTACTTATCGAAGCATCAAAGAAGGTGGAAAAGGTCGATTTTCATCTGAAGATATTTATGCATTGTTGCATTATATAGTCAGCCAAAAACAAATTGATATGATTGATATTGAATTCAGTTTACCTAAAGAAATTTGCAATTTATTGATAGACTATGCAAAACAAAAGCAGATTATAACAGTGCTGAGTTCACACAACTTTACGAAAACACCTAAGCTGAAAGTTTTGGAGAAACAATTTGAGAAAATGAGTGAACTTAATGCAACGATTATCAAAATAGCAACTATGGCAAACTTTGGCGAAGATGTTTTAAATTTAATGGTTGCAACCCAAAAATTCACCGATCGATCCAAACGAAGAGTTATTACGATGGCGATGGGAAAGCTAGGTACCATCTCGCGCCTAACAGGTTCGATCACTAACTCTTCTTATACTTTTGCAAGCTTTCATAAAGCAAGCGCTCCTGGGCAGTTAAGCTATCAGCAAACAAAAGAATTTTTAGAAAAATTATAATAGTTCTCCTCGGAAACTTTAAAATATCAACAAATTTGCTATACTCAACTCGGTGATAAGAATGAATTACGAAGAATACTATCAAAAAGCGCAAGCGCTCAGTGAAGATGATTTTAAGCAAATAATCAGAGTTAAAAAAGCAACATTTTCCAAAATGGAGCAAGTTTTAACTGCCGCCTTTCAAATAAAGCATGCCAAGGGCAGTAGACCGCCCAAAACGCCAGTTGGTGTACAACTTTTAATGACTGTAAAATACTGGCGTCAATACGTAACTCAAAAAGAACTTTCCTTTGAGTTTGCAAGGCGAAGCTACAGTTCACGACACAATTGTTTGGGTTGAAAATACGTTAATTCAAAGCGGAGACTTTAATCTTCCTGGCAAAAAAATTTTGCTTGAAGCCAATGAAATTAAACTAGTGCTAGTTGATGTTACGGAAAGTCCCATTGAGCGTCCTAAAAAAACAACGTTCATGGTATTCAGGAAAAAAGAAGCGCCACACGATTAAAACGCAGATGAGTGTTAAAGTACTATAACATGTCTTTCATAATTGCGACTTTTTTGATAATACTTGCTTTTCTTATGTCAAAAAATTCGTCGGGTTCCTTACGATTTGTTTTGAGCTTACTTGATTACAATTTGGTGAACGCAATTCATCAAAAGATACAAGTCAACAGGTTTTAAGGAGGGCCAATGAGTATTAAACCTCTTGCGAAACTAGGACATGATTAAAACTGTGTTCAATTTTTTCCTGAGATAAGGAAAAAAACGCAAGAATAGTGGTGCTATTGCGAGGTTTTTTGACGAAATATCAGGGAAAAAGAAACGCAATTTTCATGGATCTAGTTTCGCAAGAAGTCTATTAGTAAAAGATATCTAAAATGGATAACAGTGTTTTTAGGAATAGTTAGCATGATATTGGTGAGTAGGGAGGCTCTTGCTGCAACGCCAAAAAATTTCCGTCAACAGTGAAACCTAAAAAAAATGAGTATGTGATTGCTTTAGATTTAACATACGCACCTTTTGAGTATCAAGAGAGTAATGGTCAGTACGTTGGAATTGACGTTGATTTAATAGATGAAATTG
>JAIRLR010000127.1 GCA_031259195.1 Streptococcaceae bacterium
GAATAATAACATGATTAGAAAATAATTGCAATAGAAAATGCAAGTATTTTTTATCTTTTTTATAATTAATTTGCAAATCCCTTTATACAGGCATTTATATACTATAGAATTTATAAAAATCTATAATTTAAGCAGCCAAAAATCAAAATTTTGACTGCTTTTAAGAACCTGTTAACGATCTCTCTATTGATGAATTTTTTGGCAATTTTTTACCTTTCTTCGTCAAAAAGCCTCGATTTAGTACCACTAAATCTGCGTTTTTTTCCTAGAAATGCGTAAAAATTTCTCAAAAAATTCATCAATAGAGAGATCGTTAACAGGTTCTAAGAGAAAAATTATTAAATTTGATTAAAAAATTAGAAACTACTTGATTTTTATTTAACAATTATATTTCTTTCCCCAAACATTGCTTGCAGTTGTTTTAACAGCTGCTCATTTATTTCTACTTTATCGTTTTTTGACAAACGTTGTCGCTCTCCTATTTTTTCATAATAAATAATAACCGAAGCATCTCCTTGATTTGCTAATAGCAATTGTTTTAATTTTTTAATCATTTCTTTATCTTCATTGACTAGACGAATAAAAAGTGTTTGTTGTTTGCTGACTTGTTTAATTTCTAAATCTTTCAACGACTGAACAATCACCTGTAAAGAGTTGTCATACCTGCTACGTTCTACTTTTCCCTTGATTAAAAGCTTTTTTCCGACAACAAGCTCCTCCAAATATTTACGATAAATTTTAGGAAAAAGCGTTAAAGAAATATCTCCAGTTAGATCAGAAACTTCTATAAAAGCCATTGACTCTCCTCTTTTGGTTTTAATCACCCGAAGACTGCGAACCATAGCAACTAACTTTACTTGTTGTCTGTCTTCAATATCCATAATAGCTGTCGCTTTAATTTGCTTAGCAAATAAATTAAAACTCTCTAATGGATGTCCAGAAAAATAAGTTCCTAAATAATTTTCTTCATAGGTTAAGCGCTCTTCTACGGTATAATCTTCAGCTTCTACTTCCTTTAACTTCATAACACTACCCAGCAAATCCATGCTTCCACCACTTAAAAGGACGTTTTGGATCTTGCTTTCAAGATTATTCCCTAACTGTTTACGATTAGGCTTAAGAGAATCAAAAACACCCGTTAATACTAACGGTTCTAACCAATCTATTTTTAACCATTTGTGTTTAATTCTTAATAAAAAGTTATCTACCGATGTAAAACGCCCGTTTATTTTTCTTTCATTTAATATTTCCTTAATAAAATCGCGACGTACACCTTTAATCGCTGAAAAACCAAATCTTAGTACTTTTTTTTCTAATAAACGGAAACTATATTCACTAGTATTTATATCAGGAGGGTTAATTGAAATTTCATTCTTTCTTGCATCTGTGATATATTCTTTCATCTTTTTCAAATTACCGCGCACAGAATGCAATAAAGCAGCATAAAAAGCGCCTGCAAAATGAACTTTCAAATAGCCCATCTCAAAGCCAATAAATGAATATGCAAAAGCATGGCTGCGATTAAATCCGTAATTGGCAAATTTTTCAATATAATCATAAACTTTTTCCGCAACATCTTGCGTATAGCCATTTTTTAAAGAACCTTCTATAAAATGACAACGCTCTTCATCAATCACATCTTTTTTCTTTTTTCCAATCGCACGACGTACAATATCTGCTTGACCTAGCGTGAAACCTGCCATTTTTTGCAGCAGTTGCATCACTTGTTCCTGATAAACAATAATGCCATATGTTTTTTTCAAAATATCAGCTAAACTTTTATCAGGATAAACAATTTGCTTAAGGCCTAATTTACGAGCTGCAAAATCATTGATATTTTCCATCGGACCTGGGCGATATAGGGCATTAACGGCTACAATGTCTTCAATAGAATCTGGATGAATTTTTTGCAAAACTCTGCGAATGCCTGCTGACTCAAACTGAAAAACACCAGCCGTATCTCCCAGGCGAAATAAAGTTAATGTTGCCGAGTCCCTTAAGTCAATTTGCTTAATATTGAGATTTCTTCCCCATACTTTTTTAATTTCATAAAGCGCATCAGCAATAATTGATAAATTGCGAAGACCCAAAAAATCCATTTTTAATAAACCAATTTTTTCAATATCATACATAGTAAATTGCGTTAAGAATAGCTCACCCCCACCTGCTTGTAAAGGGATTAACTCAAATAAATCTTTATCACTAATCACCACTCCCGCAGCGTGCGTTGAAACATGACGAGGCAGTCCTTCTAATTTTTTAGCCAAAGTAAACAAGGTCTGATTTCGCGGTGTAGCCGCTACCAACTCACGCAAACGTTTTGACTTTGCATAAGCTACTTCTAATGTAGTGTTAAGTTCATTAGGAACTGCTTTGGACCAACGACTTGCTTCGCTTATTGAAAAACCTAAAACGCGCCCGACATCTCGCAGAGCTTGCTTTGCTCCTAGCGTTCCAAAAGTCGTAATTTGCGCAACATGATGCTTACCGTACTTTTGAGCGACATACTGCAGGATTTGCTCGCGTTTATTATCCGGAATATCAATATCAATATCAGGCATGGTATAACGTTCTGAATTTAAAAAACGCTCAAATAGCAAGTCATATTTTATCGGATCAACACCTGTAATATTTAGTACATAAGCAACTAAAGAACCCGCCACTGACCCACGACCAGCACCTGTAAAAATGCCACTTCTATTTGCATAATCTAATAAATCCCAAACAATTAAAAAATAATCATTAAAGCCCATCTCATCAATGACTCTAAGCTCCATCTCAAGGCGCTGTGTGTATTGGTCCGTAACATTCTCTACGCGCATGGGTAACTTTTGAAATGCTAACTCATGCAAAAATTTTCCAACCTCTTTTTGCTTATCTATAGGAAATTTCGGTAATAAATTTTGTTGAGTTGGAATTTTAACATTTATTTTTTGTACAAATTGTGCAGCATTCTTCAATGCTTCTTCCCAACCAGCTTCTAGAGTTTGCTGATGCAAGTTCCTTTCTTCAGGCAGAAATTCTTGACCAACAGGTTTAAGTGTTGAGATTTGCAAATGCTCACTATCACCAATTGCCTTAGCCACACGATAAGGGGGATAATCCTTAGCCTCAAGGTAGCGCACTTCATTTAATAAAAAGGGCGGAAAAGGTTCTGTACGTACATAATTTTGCCAGTCTTCTGGCATATTTGCCCCCACACCCATAAACTTATTTTTAACATTATCGAACTGCTGAAGCCAATTAGCTAAGTCAAAATTAGGAGTTTTTTTCACAAATTCACTACGAAAAGTGAAGATCAGAGCTACTGAATTCGAAAAAGGTGGAAATTCATGAAGTTTTGTTTTTTCACTTTGATGGGTCATTTTATAAGAAGAAAGGCGCATTAACTCTTGAAAACCTAAATAGTCTTTAGCAATAAAATGTAAAGCGTATTCATCTTCATTTTCATTTTCATCAAAATACGTCAAAGTTAAACCAAAAATGGCTTGCATGCCTGCTTGTTCGGCTAGCGTTTGCAGCTTAAGCGCACCATATAAAACATTTTCATCCATTAAACCGATTGTTTGATAACCTCGAGTCTTGGCAATGCTAACATATTCAGGAAGACGGACTAAACTATTTAAAAGTGAGTAATTAGAAACTGTCCATAAACTTGGCACCTTCATTGAACTTTTCCTTTCTATATTTGTTTGCAATAAAAAAGAAACTGATGATACAACCTATTTTAACCTTCTTTGTTTGAAATCACGAATCTCAATGACATAAATTTCATTAGTTTATGAGTTTTTTCGATTATATAAGTTGTTTGTGATAAAATTGGTTGCAAACATTAGATGAAAAGGAGGAAGTGAGTTCCTCACACAAAAGTATGGAGTTAAAAGAAGTTAGACGTAAGTATTTTCGTTTTCCGCTTTATGATGATATAGCGAGTTTAAAGTTAAAAACTAGAAAAAACACTCGCATTATTTTTGAAGGCGACGATTTTATAACTAATCATGTTAATAATCAATCGACCGTTCAAAAGGCAAAATCTGCTATTGTTGATTCATATGACAATAATCATTTGTATAAAAGCAAAGTTTCTTCTAATGTTGTAGTTCCTAAAATTACCGTAGGTAGTTCAAATAATGAAGCCATGAAAATTAATCCCCCAGCTTCCAAACGTTTTGCAAAATTGCAGAATGTAAGTAGCAGGAGTGTGGGTGTGCCTATAAAAAAACAATCTCTTTATCATGCTCAGGAGCAGGTAATTTTAAAAAATAATGACCTAAGTAAAGATGTTGTTGCGAGGAAAAAGGAATTGCAGCGTGAAGGTTCAAAAACGATAAAGCAGCAGTATTCAGGTGATGTTAATCGTTTTCGTTCGCGAATGAAGAAAATGCCGAGCTCTTTAAGTAAAAGGCGCGAGAAGTCAAATTTTACTAAAGATGAGTTGCTTTTTTCTATGCATAAAAATTTAGAAAGTTTTATTTTATTTGATGATGAGAAAACTTCTTCGGCAGTGCAGGAGTCAAGTTCTATGATTTCCGCAAAGACAAAAGCTAAAGATAAGCAAGCGCGTGTTTTAAATCGAGGCTTAGCAGGCATTTTTGCTGAGGAGTCTAAAGGGATGGATAAAGTTAGAAATAAATTTTTTACTGATTAGGTTTTGAGGAGAGTAATTTGAACAAGAAAGTAATTTATTTTTTTACAGGAATAAAGGGCTCAGGAATGAGTGCTTTAGCTTTAGTGTTGAAGCAGATGGGATTTCAAGTTGCAGGAAGTGATTTGGAAAAATATTTCTTTACACAGCGTGGTTTAGAAAAAGCTGGTATAAAGATTTCGCCATTTAGTGCGGATAATATTCAGCCTAATATGGAGATTATTTTAGGTAATTCATTTAAAGATGATCATGAAGAAGTAGCGCGAGCAAAAGAGCTAGGGCTAAAAGTAACACGTTTTCATCATTTTTTAGGAAAGCTTATCAAGTCTTATGTCAGCATTGGTGTGGCTGGCGCTCATGGCAAGACTTCAACAACAGGCTTGCTTGCTCATGTTTTTAGTGGTTTGGCGCCGACAAGCTTTTTGATAGGGGATGGCACAGGTGTTGGCAATCAAAAAGCTGAGTATTTTGTTTTTGAGGCTGATGAATATGAGCGTCACTTTTTAGCTTATCACCCAGATTATGCGATCATTACGAATGTCGACTTTGATCATCCGGATTATTATCATTCGCCTGAAGATTTTTTTGAGGCTTTTAAAGATATTGCTTCTCAAGTGAAAAAAGGAATCTTTGCCTATGGGGAGGATCCTTATTTGCGTAAGCTTAAGGCTAAAGTGCCGCTTTTTTATTATGGCGCAGCGGAGAATAATGATTTTGTTGCTCGCGACATTCAGCGTACGATGCAGGGTTCTTCTTTTGCTGCGTATTTTCATGATGAGTTGATTGGTCATTTTCAAGTGAGAACGTATGGGCATCATAATGTTATGAATGCTTTAGCAGTGGTGGCGGTGGCTTACAAGCATGGTTTTGCTCAGCAAAAAATCGTTGAGCTTATTTTGACTTTTAAGGGTGTTAAGCGGCGTTTTAGCGAAAAAATGGTAGATGATACGGTTATTGTTGATGACTTTGCTCATCATCCAACGGAGATTAGAGCAACATTAGATGCTGCCAGACAAAAATACCCAGAAAAGCAAATCGTTGCTGTTTTTCAACCACATACTTATTCGCGAACGATTGCTTTGTTAGATGAGTTTGTTGAAAGTTTAGACTTAGCGGATCATATTTTTTTAGCGGATATTTATGGATCAGCTCGGGAAAAAAGTGGTGTAGTCTCGATTGAAGATTTAAAAGCCAAATTAACAAAAAAAGGAGTGATTATTACTGAAGATAATATTTCTGTTTTACTAGAACATCGGGGAGAAGTGTTTGTTTTTATGGGAGCAGGCGATATTCAAAAGTTTGAGCAAGCATTTGAGAAGTTATTATGGAAAAAAAGAGAGCATTAAAGTTATCGACTGAAGATTTTAACTTTCGACTTCCTGAGAGATTGATTGCCCAAACACCTTTAGCAAAGCGAGATTCTTCAAGATTATTGACAGTAGATCGACAGACAGAAATATTAAAAGATAAATATTTCCATGATATCGTTGATGATTTGGATGCTGGCGATGTTTTGGTGATGAATAATACTCGTGTTCTGCCGGCTCGCTTATATGGAGTAAAACCAAAAACAGGCGGGTATTTTGAGGTTTTGCTGCTAAATAATATTCAGGGGAAGCAGTGGGAAGTTTTAATCAAGCCTGCTAAGCGCGCAAGAGTTGGAACAATGATTTTTTTGGGGATGGCCTTTTGCAGGCGGTTGTGAAAAAGGAGTTAGAGTATGGCGGACGAGTTGTGGAGTTTAGCTATCAAGGGATTTTTCTTGAGGTTTTGGAGATTTTAGGCGAGATGCCCTTGCCGCCTTATATACATAAGAAGCTGCAAGATAAAGAGCATTACCAGACAGTTTATGCTAAGGATCCAAAAAGTGCGGCAGCTCCTACAGCTGGACTTCATTTTACCAAAGATTTGTTAAGTGAAATTCAAAAAAAAGGGTGTAGAGCTGGTTGAGTTAACTTTGCATGTTGGACTAGGAACATTTCGTCCGGTTAGTGTTGACGATGTTGAGAATCATAAAATGCATAGAGAATTTTATTCTTTAAGTAAAGAGGCAGCATATGCTTTAAATGAAGCTTATGCAAAGAAAAGCAAAATTATCGCGGTGGGAACGACTTCTGTGCGAACACTTGAGACGATTGCGCAGAAGTTTGATGGAGCGCTTAGAGCCTGTTAGAGCCTGTCCAAGATCTCTAATGAAATGAATTTTTGAGATATTTTTTTACAATTTGAGGCAAAAAACGTAGGTCTAGTGGTGCTAAATCGAGGCTCCCGTTCCAACGATTTGTAATCAAGTGAAACTTGAACAAATCGTAGGGAACCCGACAGGTCTTTTAACGAAAAAGTGTGGAAAAAGAGCCAAAATCATTCATCATTGTGAGATCTTGGACAGGTTCTTAACGCTTTCTCTATTGATGGATCCCGTTATACAAGTTGTAATCAATTAAGCTCAAAACAACTTGTAAACCTGCCAGGTTTTTTTGAGAAATTTTTGTGCATTTCTAGGCTGAAAAT
>JAIRLR010000141.1 GCA_031259195.1 Streptococcaceae bacterium
TACCTACTCGGTGCGACTTTTCTGGTAATGCTTGCCTTTGTAAGAAATTTTGCAAACAAAATTTCTGCATCCATTACCTAGAAGCCGTGCTTCTAGCGTCAAAAGATATGCCTAAGTTCCTTACGATTTGTTCAAGCTTTGCTTGATTACAAACTTGGTAAACGGGGTTTATCGATAGACAGACAAGTTAACAGGTTCTCAGCATTTTTTTACCAAACTATGCCGTCAAGCAGCCATCCAGCATTTAAGGCATTTTGTACTTCTTCATTACTTGTTGTATAAAAATGCTCTCCTGTTCCACGATTATAAATACGCTTCATATTATGATTGATTTCAACATAACCGTTGCTCTCTTCAAGTCTCCAACCTAGCTTAATTAGCTGATTTTTTTCATGTTCATTAATCGTTAAAAGATGATTGCCAAATGGATCATTAGGATTATACAAGCGAAAGACTTCAAAACGGCCTTCCTTATACGATTGAAAACATTCAAAAGCTGGTTGTTCATACGTCCATCCAAGATCCATTAAACACTGTACTTCACCAAAGTTTGAAGTGTAATGATGCACTTTTCCATTATAAACCCTGTGGATTGGCAATAAATTATCATCACTTTGAGTTGGGGCCACCACAAAGTTAGGTGCAGGACGATAAGTCGGAACTCTTTTAGGAGTTGGCGGTATGTAAGTAGGTTGTGGTGTTGGATTGGCCATTATTATTAATTCTGTGTCAGTTGTTAGGACGTTAACTATATCATCATCTAAAATAGCAGAAGGCGTATCAACAGTTGGACTTTCACTTGTTGTCGGATTAAAGAGATCATCCCAATCAAAATCTCTGGTACAATTTCGGCATAACCAGCTGTTTTGAGGTGCTGATATATTTCTTTCATAAAGAACTCCGTTTTCTTGAAAATTACAAAAACAACCTGGTAAAAAGAAGCGGCATGTAGTCTTACCAAGATTTTCTCTTGCTTTATCATAACTAAATAAAAGGCAAAATTTACAGAAATGTTTATCTAAGAACCTAATTATTTCTCTTCTATCCATAGTCGGATGAATTTGATAAATATGTATGAAGTTTTCTGTATAATTAGCCGCGTAATTGCACAGATCAACGAAATACCATTGACCGTCTATCCTTACTAAATTATATGCATGATCTGGACTACACATTGTTATGCATGTCAAGCCATAACGTGTTGCCTTTTCTTGAAAAAGCATGGCAAAAGCTACACAGTTTCCGCGTTGGGTGTTGAGAAGTACTCGAGGATCGTGTTGATGCAGCTCATAAGTAAAACCTGAATCTCTAAAATAATTTTTTATTTCTATAAATTGAGCAAGTTCTGGTGTTATGGGGATTTCAGCATTTACTTTATTAGGCTTAAGAACTTCAAAGCTTATAAATAACATAAATGAAACAACAATTACTTTAAAAACTTTTTTTAATTTTGGCAAAATTATCCCCCATTTTTTAACTTTAAGCAGATTGATTTAAAATTTTCTTCACAAATTTATAAATAAGTCTTACTTAAGTTTATCATTTTTTGGGAAAGCAAAACCAAATGTAGAGAATTTTATCCAATTATTGGTTTTTCTCATTTGACAATTTAGTACAAGTTTGATTTTCTATGTAAAAAGTAATTTAGTGAATTGGTGAGATAGTGATTAAAATTTATAATACATTAACTAGAAGAAAAGAAGATTTTACGCCGCTTGAAGCAGGCAAGGTGCGGATGTATGTCTGTGGACCAACGGTTTATAACTATATTCATATAGGCAATGCCAGATCAATTGTTGCTTTTGATGTGATTCGGCGTTATTTGGAGTATCGTGGCTTTGAAGTAGATTATGTAATGAATTTTACGGATGTTGATGATAAGATTATTCGTGCTAGCCATAAGCTTAAAATTTCGGCTAAAGAGGTAGCAAATCGTTTTATTGCGGCTTTTAATGAAGATGTTAAAGCTTTGAATGTAAAGAAGCCTGATTTTACGCCACGCGTATCTCAAAATATTTCTGAAATCATTGTTTTTATTGAAGATTTAATAATAAAAGATTGGGCTTATCAAGCAGGTGGTGATGTGTATTTTCGAGCGCGCAAGTTCCCTCATTATGGCGCATTAGCAAATAAAACGATTGATGACTTGGAAACTGGTGCTAGCAAAAGAGTTGGCGCTGAAAAAGATTTAAAGGAAGATGCGACTGATTTTGCTTTGTGGAAGGGCTCAAAAGAAGGAGAGCCGTTCTGGGAGTCACCGTGGGGTTATGGTCGTCCGGGGTGGCATATAGAGTGTTCAGTAATGGCAACGAAAATTTTGGGCGAGACAATTGATATTCATGGTGGTGGACAGGATTTAGAATTTCCACATCATACAAATGAAATTGCTCAGTCTGAGGCAAAAACTGGCAAGCATTTTGCCAATTACTGGATGCATAACGGCTTTGTAACAGTTGGCGAAGAAGATGCAAAGATGAGTAAATCTTTGGGAAATTTTGTAACGGTACACGAGTTATTGCAAGAAGTTGATCCTAAAGTTCTTCGCTTTTTGATGAGTGTTACGCATTATCGTAAGCCGATTCGTTTTTCAGCTGTAAGCCTTAAAGAAGCAGAAGTAAATTTGGCAAAATTAAAAAATGCTTATGATAATTTTACTTTTTGCAAAAGAAAAATGCAGGATTCTCTGACGGAGGATCAGCAAAAATTGATTGAGCTTAAGTCTTTGGAAAAAAATTTTGTATCGGTAATGGATGATGATTTTAATAATGCCAATGGTGTAACAGTTTTGTATGATTTTGTTAAGTGGATGAATACCTATGCTGAAGAGAGTGTTCTTTCTAAAGTTGTTTATGAGCGAGCTATTAATATTTTTACAACTTGGCTTTTAATTTTAGGCATTGAGTTTCAAGCACAAGATCCTTTAGCAGAAGAAGTGGAAGGGTTGATTGTCGAGCGAAATCAAGCAAGAAAAGCGCAGAATTTTCAACGTGCTGACGAAATTCGTGAACTTTTAACAAAGCGCGGTATTCTTTTAGAAGATACTAGCGCAGGAACACGATGGAAAAAGGTGGAGAGTTGATTTTTAAAAGTGAAAGTGGCAAGAAATTCAGTTGTAATTGAATTTTATGAATGAAAATAAATATGTTCGTCGAGAAGGGTATTTAGATTTTCTTCATCGCTTAAGAGATAAAGATGTTATGAAAGTAATATCTGGTGTTCGTCGTTCTGGAAAGTCAACGCTCTTACAATTATTTGTGAATGATTTAAAACAGAATGGTGTTGCAGATACGTGTATTCAAATTATAAATTTTGAAAATTTGGCAAATTACGCATTACGCGATTTTCTAAAATTACATGAACATGTGAGAGAGCATTTAGTTGAAGGAAAAATGAATTACATTATCCTCGATGAAGTTCAACATGTTAAAGAATTTGAACGTGTTGTTGATTCGTTGTATGTAACGGAAAATGTGGATGTATATATTACAGGTTCAAATGCCTTCTTTCTAAGTGGAGAACTTGCAACATTATTGAGTGGTCGTTATGTAGAGTTGAAAATACTACCATTGTCCTTCAAAGAGTTTTACATATGGAAGCAAGCATATGAAGCAAAGCAATTGCAGCGAACGAAGAGGGAATGGATTGATGAGTATACAAAAAGCTCGTTTCCTTATGTCTTATTTATAGATGATGAAATTACATTAGAAGATTATCTTGAAGGGATATACTCAACTATCCTACTGAAGGATGTGGTTGCTAGAATCGGTGTCAAGGATGTAAATACCTTGGAGAGAATCATCCAGTATCTTGCTAGTATCGTTGGAAGTGAATTTGTTGCAAAGACGGTTAAGAATGTGTTTGCCTCTTCGGGTTTAACACTCTCGCATGAAACAATTACTAGATTTCTAGGGGCTTTAGAAGAGAGTATGTTTGTCTACAAAGTACGAAAGTTCAATGTGCGCGGAAAACGTTTGCTTGATACAAGATATAAATATTACTTAGTCGATGTTGGCTTAAGAAGAATCTTGTTACCAGATGTTGAGAAGGATTTTGGACACATTTTGGAGAATATTGTTTATCTAGAGTTACTGCGACGTGGAAACAAGGTGTTTGTTGGAAAAATTGACGAGTATGAAATTGATTTTATTGCCGAGGATAAAAACCATATAAAGACATATTATCAGGTGTCGTTAAATACTGAAGATGAAGATACACTAAAGCAAGAGTTGCGTCCGCTCAAAAGGGTCGATGATCAATATCCTAAGTACCTTATTACTCTAGATGAATTAAGTCCAAGTGCAAACTATAACGGTATTCAGAAATTGAATGCGTTTGATTGGCTGCTGAATATTTAATAGACCTCTTGCGAAACTAGATCCATGAAAATTGCGAACTGCCTTAATGATTGGCAAGTGTTAGCTTGACAGAGTTTAGGCAGGACGTACCTACTCGGTGCGTTTCTTTTTCCCTGA
>JAIRLR010000166.1 GCA_031259195.1 Streptococcaceae bacterium
GGATAATGCGGCAATGATAGGGATGTCAGCTTTTACTGAAGCTATGCAAGGGCACTTTGCTAAATGGAATCTAAATGCTGATTCTTCCCTTTCTTTTCCTATGACTAAATGATAGATCATTCAAAATTCTCCCCAACTTGCAAATTTTCGCCTTCTTCACTCTTCACATACCCCACCTGCTCCAGCGCTTCTTTGTAGAATTGCTCATAGCGTTCAATAATTTCTTTATCTTCAGTTGTTCTAAAGTTATCAACAGCTTTTCTCATTAAATTCACACCTTTTTCCGTATCCCCACGGACCAGGTAGAAGAATCCTTTTATAAACCTCAGAACATACTTTGCAGCTATACAATTTTCTATTCTTTGAGTAGCTATTAAAGCCTCTGCCTCTTTAAGGAAAACGCTTGCATCAGTTAAACGTTCGTGATTAACACATGATGAATAAGAAACATTCAGCAAAATCTTAATCAACTGTGTTTTTCGATATTCATTAATTAGAAACTTTCTCTTAATTTTAAGCAAATCCCTTGTTATGGAACAAGCTAAATTAATATTTAATTTATCGATAATATTGATAAGTATTCCTAGTTTACTGTAACTCCATCTCTCTATACCTATTAGATAATCTGAAACGTTTTTAAAATCCTGATCAGAAATAATAAAACTCTCATCAAAAATATTGATTATTAATGACAACATAAAACTTTTCAAAATTTTTTCTTCGCTTTTTGAAGACTGCAGTTCTCTTAACATCTTTTTCAGCATATCAATATTTTTTTTATTACAATATCTGACAACCTTTCGAAAAAATTTTTCATCATCACTAGGTTCAAAGTTTTCAACAGTAGCAAAATACTCTTCGGCAGAAACATTGGTATTCTTCATCAAGCCGACAAATTTGCTTAAACCTATATCACTCTTTCCAGTTTCAAAGCGGCATAATGCTGATCTGCTGCAAACTCCCTTGCAAGCTTCTCTTTCACCAAAACCCTGACCTTGTCTAAGCTCTTTAAAAATTTTTCCATAAATTTTATTCTTATTTGTCATCCTTTTGCCTCCTGCTTTAATGAAAATTTTATAAAAAATTCTGCAAATTTATTATACTATAAGTGTGAAAAAGATTATTTTGCTTTTTAATATGAAAGGGTGAGCATTATGAAGAAAATTAATCGTTTTCTTATTAAACATCATAAGCTAATTACGATGTTAACATTTATGACAATGTTACTTCCTCCGGCTCTTTTTCATTAAGACGTGTTTAATTTTAGCATTTACAGCTTTCCTGTGGCCACTTTTTAACCTGTGGCCACTTTTTAATAAGTGAAGAATGATAATCTAGAGGAAATTTATTGTCATCAGCATTAGTTTTGACTTTATCCCTATAGCTGTTAAAAGCATCGAAGTACTTTTTTCCAAGTACATCGATGTTTTTTAATAATCTAAAAAATTTTCTTAAGCTAAGGTTATTTTTTCCCGACTCAAAATGGCACAAAGTTAATTCACTACATACTCCTGCACAAGCCTCTTTTTTACTTATTCCTTTGTTGACTCTCATCTCTTTGAACACTTCGCCATAACTCTTAATATCATCTAACATTTTGCACTCTCCTCGAAAATTATATTGAAATTGATATTTTCAAAAAAAGTGTAATATAAAAAAATAGCGATAAATGCAAATGTAGCTAATCTGATATGGGATTTTTATAAAAAAATTAGCATTTGTTGAAATATTTCTCATAAAAGAAACTGAAAGAGAATGAGTTATAAAAAATATGAGAAACAAAAGCTTGTGGTACAATAAATTATAAGTAGCTTTCAAATGGAGGAGAAAATCATGCCTACAATTAGTTTTCGAATTTCTAATCAAGAAAAAGAATTTATTGAACAGATGGCCAAGTTTAACGGAATGAGTCTATCCAAGTTAATTCGAAAAAAATTATTAGAAGCTTTAAAAGAGCAAATGGATATGGAGTCTTATGAAAAAATGATAAAACTTCATCAAATCAAAGACGAGAGTCTTTCGCATGAAGAAATGAAGCGAGAACTTGGATTATGAATTACAAGTTAAAGGGAAGGTCATTATGGAATTATTAAAAGTGAAACAATTACAAAAAACATATGTTACCAAGCAAAATAAATATCCTGTTCAAGCGTTAAAGGAGATTGATTTTGTTGTAGAAGCAGGAGAGTTTATCGCGGTGATGGGAGAGTCTGGTTCGGGGAAAAGTACGCTGTTAAATCTACTAGCAACGTTAGATAAACCCACCAGTGGCGAGATTTTTCTAAGCTCAAAACCTTTATCTGAAATTTCTGAAAAAGATGCTGCTCGTTTTCGTAGAGAACATCTTGGTTTTGTTTTCCAGGAGTTTCATTTGCTAGATACGTTAAACATTCGGGATAATATTTTTTTACCGCTCGTTTTATCCAAGGTTCCTTATCAGGAAATGGAGTACGCATTGATGAACTTTGTGCAGAAGTTAAAAATAGAAGATTTGCTTGAGAAGTTTCCATATGAGCTATCAGGTGGGCAAAAGCAGCGTGTGGCGATTATGCGAGCTTTGATCACCAAACCGGAGATTGTTTTGGCTGATGAGCCGACGGGAGCCTTAGATTCGCATAATTCAGAGAATTTATTAAATTTATTTAGCGAAGTGAATAAACAAGGACAAACAATTTTAATGGTCACCCACAGCGCTTTAGCTGCGAGTTATGCAAATCGGGTGTTATTTATCAAAGACGGGCAAATTTTTCATCAGCTTTATCGTGGAGAAAGAAATAATGAAGAATTTTTAGTAGAAATCAATAATGCCATGGTCGTTTCATTGGTTTAGGTAAAGGAGAAAATTATGTTTTATAGTAAACTTGCTTGGAGAAATTTGAAAAGAAATCGCCTTATCTATCTTCCTTTTTTGTTTTCTGCAATCTTTTTATTTGCTCTTAACCTTTTGATGAGTGTGATTTATGAAAATATTGGCAATCAAATTACAGAAAGAACGCTAACCGTACAATATTTATTTGCTTATGGCAAAAATATTATTTTTGTTTTCTCAATTATTTTTACTTTTTATGCCAATTCCTTTATGATGAAACATCGACAAAAAGAGTTAGGGATTTATAATATTTTGGGAATGGATAAAAAAGCTTTGGGTAAAATGGTTATGATTGAAAATTTTATTACCTTTCTTTTAACCGTTTTAGGTGGTGCTCTTAGTGGTAGCATTTTTTCAAAACTGCTTTTTCTTGTATTGAAAAAGCTAATGACTGTAGGTGAGAGTGAATTTGTATTCAAGCTAAATTTTAATGCTTATTTTTATGTAATTATCTTTTTTATAATTACTTTTCTTTTATTATCGATTATTAACTTGTTGCTAATCAAAAGAAATAATCCCATTAAATTTTTGCATGCCAGTCAATCAGGAGAAAAAGAGCCTAAAGCACATTTTATCTTAGCTATTTTAGGATTTTTAGCACTTATTGTTGGTTATTTTATTTCACTTAATTCTAAAAAGATAATTTTTGAGCCAAAAATTGCATCTGATTTTACCGTATTTTACTTTTTTGTAGCCATTATTCTCGTTATTATTGGAACGTATCTTGCATTTATTACAGGCAGTATTGCCTTTTTAAAGCTTTTAAAAAAGAATAAAAAATATTATTATCGATCGAAGCATTTTATTACACTTTCAAATTTATCCTTTCGTATGAAGAAAAATGGTATTGGTTTAGCCAATATCTGTATTTTAAGTACAATGATGTTGGTTACCTTAATTACGACAATTGGTTGTTATACAAAAGCTAAAGATATGATAAAAAAAGAAAGCACTTATGATCTTGCCATAATGCGAGTAGAGGCTGTTGAAGGAAAAGAATCATTGGGAGCAGATCTAGAAAAAATGGCCCAGAAAAGTAGCTTAAAAATAACAGATAGTGGTTATTTTATGCATGGTTTAACTTCAAATTGTAAAAGCGTGGGTACTGATTCATTTGTTGCCTTTTCTGAAAAAGAATTTAATGATTCTTACAATCATAGTTATACTGAATTTAAATTTATGAATCCATTTGATTATAAAAAAATGATGAAATATCCCTTAGATTTAGATGATAAAGAAGTATTGATTTATCAAATTAGTAAAAAAAAACAATCTTATCCTGCAAAAGAAATTTCTTTTGGACAAAAAACATATACTGTCAAAGAGAGTATTCCTAAAGATAATTTATTAAAGAAAATTATCAAAAAATACAGTGAAACTGGGCATTATAACTACCCCGAAATAGAGAATTGTTATATCGTATTTTTTCCTTCTAAAAATGAAGCATTAGATGCTTATGCTGAATTAACAATAAATAAAGATGAGAAGATGATTAAAGAGGAAAAAACATCATTTACGTATCTGATGAATTACTCTGGCAGTAAAAAACAAAGAGAGCAATTTGAAACAAATGCTAAAAAATATATCGTAAAACATGCAAAGCAACTTTCTATTTCAACAACAGATTATTCCGGAAAGCAAAAATATCCTTCTTCTATTTCGCAGTTGCCTTATTATTTAGTAAATTTTTTGGATGATGCGCGCGAGAGGATTTATATTCAATTTGGTGGGTTCTTATTTATTGGGCTTATCTGCTCAATTGTCTTTTTATTAGCAGTAGCGTTAATTATCTACTATAAGCAGTTATCTGAAGGAGAACAAGATAAGTATCGCTTTGAAATTATGCAAGAAGTAGGCTTAGGGAAAGATGAAGTGAAAAAAATTGTAAATTATCAGTTATTGATTTTCTTTTTAGGACCGCTGTTTTTTGCGGGTGTGAATATTATTTTTGCCTTTCCAATGATGCATAATATGCTGAATAGTCTTTTTGCTCAGTTTATAAAAATAGAAACTATTATCAAAATATTTACTGGTACCTTAGCTATGTTCACGCTATTTTATTTGATGGTTTATCTAAAGACATCGAAAGTTTATTATCGAATTGTCGAGCGTAAGGGATGATATCAAAATAGCCCCAAATATTAAGGACCTGTTAACTTGTCTCTCTATTGATGAATTTTTTGAGAAATTTTTGCGTATTTCTAGGCTGAAAACACGGTTTTCAAGTAATGGATAAAAGAAAACTTCGTTTTCTTTCACCGGAAACGCAGGTTTAGCGGTGCTAAATCGAGGATTTTTGACGAAGAAAGGCAAAAAATTACCAGAAAAGTCACAATTACGGAGGTTGTTAACAGGTTCTAAGCACCAAAGAATTTTTTGCTGATATCCCAGATAAGTTGCAAATTTAAAATAGTTAAAACAATTGCGCTGATCCAGGCGATAAATGACACCAACTTATGATTAGCAAACTCGCCCATTAATTTTTTACTACTGGTAAAAATGATTAAAGGAAACATAGAGATAGGTAAGGCGATACATAAAAAGACTTGCGAATAAAGCAAAAGCTCTTCGGCAGCGGACTCTTTTCCTCCATACAAGATAACACAGATAACTACTGGCAAAACAGCAAGTCCTCGAGTGATTATCCGACGGATCCATAGAGGAAATTTTAGACGGATAAAGCCTTCCATGATGATTTCTCCAGTGAGCGTCCCTGTAATTGTTGAGTTTTGACCGGAAGCTAGTAAGGCTACGGCAAATAAAGTGGAAAGGATCGGATTTGCAAACTTTCCAACTATTTTATTATTACTTAAAGCGTTATATAAGTTGACAAACTCCTCCCCGCCAAGAGAATCTGTATGGCCAAAAAACATAGAAGCACCTAAAATTAAAAACAGGCTATTTATAACAAAAGCGCCGGTCAACTGGATATTAGAGTCGATATTAGCGAAACGAACAGCTCTGCGAATGTCTTTTGGATTATTGCGATCAACTTTACGTGTTTGGCTGATGGCTGAGTGTAAATAAAGGTTATGTGGCATAACTGTAGCGCCAACAATACCTAGTGATAAAGTTAGCATGGAAGGATTTGTTGCTAGCTCTGAGTGAGGAAAATAACCGGCAATAACCTCGCTCCAATTAGGATTACTAACCAAAACTTCATAAGCAAAAACGAATAAAATAACGGCGATCAGCGTAATAACTAAAGCTTCTATCTTACGAAAACCTAACTTTGTTAAGACAAGCAGCAGCATAATATCAAAAATTGTGATGATGACTCCTAAAAACAGCGGAATTTTAAATAATAATTCCAAAGCAACAGCACTTCCGATCACTTCAGCGATATCTGTTGCCATAATAGCTAATTCGGTAATAATCCAAAGGATAATCCCCAATTTTTTTCCAGTATGTTCCCTAGTGGCTTGAGCAAGATCCATTTTGGTAACAATACCTAATTTTGAAGCCATGGATTGCAATAACATGGCAATCAAACTAGAAATCAAAATTACCGTTAAAAGTTTATATTTAAATTCAGAGCCACCTTTAATAGATGTAATCCAGTTGCCAGGGTCCATATAACCAACTGCAACTAAAGCGCCTGGTCCACTAAAGGCAAATAAAGTACGCCAAAAGCCAACATTCTTTGGAACATCAACAGTACTATTAATCTCTTCAAGGCTAGGTCCATTTGCGTAATGAATAACTTTCCCTTTTGTTTTCATCTGTTTTCTCGTTTCTAAGAACCTGTTAACGATCTTGCTATTGATGGATTTTTTGAGAAATTTTTGTGCATTTCTAGGAAAAAAACGTAGGTTTAGCGGTTCTAAATCGAGGCTTTTTGACGAAGAAAGGCAAAAAATTACCAGAAAAGTCACAATTAGGCAGATCGTTAACAGGTTCTAAGAGTCTGTTAGGTCTATCTCCGCTGAAGAATCTTCAACTGAATTGGTAATAGGCCCAAAAAATTTAAAAGGCCAGAAAGCAAACTTCGCTTCTCCGATGATCTGCTTCTTTTCAACCAAACTGGCATTATTTAGATCTTTATTCTCTTTTCGATTATCTCCTAAAACGAAAAACTTACCTTTAGGAACTTCGCTTACGTTAAATAATTGCTCAAGATTAAAATCTGGTGTAAATGGTTCACCATCAACTAAGCCTTGCTTGTGATCTTCCAAATAAGTTTCCTCAACAACATTTCCATTTATATAAAGAACATCATCCATAAAATGGACCTCATCACCAGGTAAGCCTATCACTCGTTTAACATAACTTTTCTTTGAGTTATTCGGATCCGAAAAAGCCACTACATCAAAACGTTTCACTTTGGTTAGCTTAAAAGCCAGAATTCGCTCATCTTTCATCAAAAATGGCTGCATATAAGCATCGTTGATTTTAATCGGCGTAAATACAAAAAAACGAAGCATAGACCAAACTAAAATCACAATAAAAAGAATCACGCCACCTTGAATAAGATCTCTTTTACTCAACTTAAATTATTCTCCCAATAAGCTCTTATAACTTGCTTTCAGTGTAACATAACGAAGAAAAATTTTTGAATAATTTGAATAAGTTGAGTAGATTTTCTCGTAGAGACTCTTAGAGGCTGTTAACTTGTCTATCTATTGATGAACCCCGTTTACCAAATTGTAATCAAGCAAAGCTTGAACAAATCGTAAAGAACTTAGGCATATCTTTTAACGAAAAAGTGTGTAAAAAGAACCGAAAATTCATCATTGTGAGATCTTGGACAGGTTATAAATTCCAAGAGCTTTAAATTTTTCTTTTTTTACTTTATACTTTTGTTTGTCGGTATTTTTAGAATGCTTGATTATCGATGTTAGTAATTATTAATTTTGGAAGGAAAGTTATATATGGAAGAAACAATTAGTTTGCAAGAGATGTTTGAAATTGTAAAAAAAAGAGCTAGTTTAATTTTATTCACAACAGTTGTTGGTTTAGTTGCTTCCACAATTGCGACTTTTTTATTTATTATTCCTAAGTTTGAAAGTCAGGTTTCTTTAATGGTCAAAGCAACTGTTTCATCTACGAGTAGCATAGCTAATAATGTTGCAATGATTAACACTTATAAAGAGTTAGTTAAGTCAGACGCTGTTTTGGATGGCGTTGTAAAGGATTTGAGCAAAGACAAGGGATTAAATTTTACATCAGGTCAGCTGCGTGGGGTAATTGATATTAATCAACCACAAAATTCACAATTATTCTATCTTAAAGTTATAACAACTGATGCCGAGCAAGCAGCATTGATTGCTAATGCAGTGGCAACAAATTTTAAAAACGAGTCAACTAAAGTAATTCCAGAAAATAAACTAGAGATTGTTAGTTCAGCGACAGTTAACCATTCCCCTGTATCACCAAATAAAAAGATGAATTTGGCGATTGGTGTGCTTGTTGGTTTGATGCTTGGTGTCGGGATTGCGTTTATGCTTGATTTTATGGATCAGTCTATTCGTAATAGAGAGTTTGTTGAGTCACTAGATATCTCTATTTTAGGAGAAATTTCTGAAATACGTAAAAATGATTTACAAAGATTATTATCAATGAAGCTAAAAACTGTTAGCACGCAATCAAGAGAAATAAATAAATCAAGTCGTCGAACACGAGAAAGAGTGTAAGAGCCTGTTAACGATCTCTAAGGAGGAAAGAAATGTTTGGTTTTAATAATAAAAAACACACAGTTGCACAAGTTCCGCTAGTAACACTTTTAGATAGCAAGTCAGCAGTTGCTGAGCAATTTCGAATGCTTAGATCAAGTATTCGTTTTGCAGAGGTTGATCAAAAAATAAAGACATTGGTTATTACAAGTTCTGGAATAGGCGAAGGAAAAAGTTTGTGCGCAAGTAACTTAGCTATTGTTTTTGCGCAAGCAGGTTCAAAAGTTTTATTAGTCGATGCTGATTTTAGAAAACCAACTGTTCATTTAACGTGGTCAATTTCAAGTGCAAAAGGACTGTCAGATTTATTGATTCATCGCGAAAATTCTTTATCTGATTATATAAAACAATCAAGTGTTGCCAATTTAGATTTGCTGACAAGTGGCTTGCAGCCACCAAGCCCTTCTGAGTTGTTTGAAACGCAAAGGATGAAAGAAGTTCTGGATGAGATGGCTTCTAAGTATGATTTAGTTATTCTTGATGCTCCTCCGCTTACGATGGTGACGGATAGTCAAATTTTAGCAAGCAGAGTCGATGGCACTATTCTCGTAACGCGCGAAAGAAAAACCAAAAATCAGGAATTAAAACAAGCTGTTAACTTGCTTAAGCAAGCAAATGCGAAAGTTTTGGGAGCGATCTATAACGGAAGAAAGCCTTTAAAAAAATATAGTTATAGTTCGTAAGTTTGTCTAATATTTTTTGCTTCACCCCATTCGGCAAGTTGTAATTTAAAACTGTCCAGTGAGATAAAAAAAAGACATCTCATCAAAATTCTAATAAAATGTTTAAGCATAACCCCAAAACATTTAGGAGGAATAAAGATGAGTTGTCTTCCCAAGCAGAATAGCACTGATCAAAAAAGATCAAAGTTCGCCATTTAAGAAAGAGACCGGAGTAAAATAGAAAGTTTCAAGCAACTAAAACTGAACAATTGCGCCATTGCGAAAATTCTCGGTCGAAGTTGTAGTAATCAACGCCGAGATCAAGCGTTAAATAGTGGTGCAAAAAGATCATATTTAGGTGAAGTTTATGTTTAAAAGTGAGATTATGCACAAATGAAAGCAGAAAAAAGTGTTTAGAACCTGTTAACTTCTCTCTAATTGCGAACTGCCTTAACGATTGGCAAGCGTCAGCTTGGCAGAGTTTAGGCAGGATGTACCTACTCG
>JAIRLR010000036.1 GCA_031259195.1 Streptococcaceae bacterium
ATTTTCACACCGCCGATAATTGTTTCATCTATCTTATTAATAAGCTCAACGGATGTAAAATTTAATTTTTTAGCTACATTTTGCTCAAGCTCTGTCTTTTGATTATCTGTTAAAATAACCGCTGTTGTTACAATCCCCTTAGCTTTTTTTTCTTTATTTAAAAAACGCTTTTCAAAATCATCAACTACTGCGGAAAAAACTTCCATCATATTGACTTCAAACAAGAAATCAAGAAATTTTTCCACTAGCTGACTACTTTTGCCCTTCAAAAAAGAAAAAAGCTGCTGCTTTTGCTCAAGCGATAAGCGATTATCTGTTAAAACAATTCCTAACTCAGGAACTTCTTGAAAAACTGCACGCAAACTTTTTAACTCTTCTAGCACAGTCGATACACTGTCCTGCTTCACTGCTAGCTCAAATAAAGCTTTACCATATTTTTTTCCTGTTGACTTTTTATCTTGTTTCATTAAGATTCTCCTAAATTACCGATAAAAGAATCAATCAGCGCCGTGTGTGCATCCTTTGTTAACTCTTTATTTAAAATTTTAGCGGCAATTTGCAATGACAAGTCCGCTACTTCATCTTTTACATTTACTAAAGCTTCTTTGCGCTCTTGCTCGATATCGATCTTGGCTTTTTCTTTCAGTTTTCCAACTTCTTTTTTCGTATCCACCAAAATATTTTGACGACTACGCTCACCTGCTTCTCTAGCCGTTTTTAAAATATTCATCGCTTCTTCTTGTGAATTTGCCAACCGCTCTTTGCGCTCTTGCTCAGCTTTTGCGCATTTACATTAGCCTTCTTAGCTTCATCAATATCTGTCGCAATTTTTAGCGCACGCTTTTCAAAAATTTCGACAATATTGCTCCACGCAAATTTCTTTAATAACCATAAAAGCAAAAGTAGTGAACCGCTAGCAATGATAATATTTCCAAACGCTGCTCCTAATGCTTCTGTAGCGAACATTTAAATACTCCCTTTCTGCAACTCTAATGCTCAACCAAAATTTTATGACTTAAATAAGAATTCGTTAAGATGATAAAAATATACGCCTGAATACAAGAAATAAAAATAGAAAAGCCTGTCCACAACATTTCCAAAAAGATTCCAAACGGTACTAAAAATGGTCCATGGCTAGTTCCAAACTTGCAAATAAAGCCTAATAAAACTTCCCCAGCAAAAATATTTCCATATAAACGTAAACCTAGTGTTAATAAATTAGTAAACTCTTCGATTATTTTCATCGGCGCAATAAAAGGTACGGGGCGCAAAAAACTATTCACCAAGTATCCTTTAAAGCCAAAACGTTTTACACCCATATAATTACAAAACAGCGCAATGATAAGTGAGAGAGTTAAAGCAACTACAGCGTCCGCCGTTGGACTTTTCCATAAAGAAACTTCACCGCCAACAACAACTTTCGTAACTAATCCTAAATTATTTGAAACAGTTAAAAAAGAAAAAACAGTGAACATAAATAATTGAAAAACAGGCAGTTCCTTAGGAGATAAATTATCTTTTACAATATTTGAAACAAAATCAATAACCCACTCTAAAACATTTTGCTTACCCTTTGGCTTTAACTTAAGGCCTCTAGAAGCCCAGAACACTAAGCCAAAAACGATAATAACAGTTAGTAAACACATTAAAAGAATCGTTCCATCAAAAACAACAGGTCCTAAATGAAACACCCACGTTTTTTCATCCATAACAGTTAACTCATCCTCCTTTCTTTCATCCAAAAATATAAAAGTCAAACTTCAACTTTAAACAAAGACGTCCAGCTTTTAAAATATACAAAATGATAGCACTACTACTTATTAAAATACAAAGAAATTTCCAAGCATAAAATATTACGGGCAAGTTGTAATTTTTTTGAGAATTTTATAAATCGGATTAGCTGTACCAACTCCCCTTTTTATATTAGAACCTGTTAACGATCTCATCTTTTTATAAGGATGCTTAAAAACGCCAGCACAACCATCTGCTTACTCATAGAAAGTTTCCGCTCCACATTTTTAAATAACCGTCTAGACTTCTTAAGCCTTGTAAAACACCGCTCCACAACCCAACGCTTTGGAATTACTTGAAACCTATGTTCATCTTAAGCGTTTAACAACTTCGACAGGACAACCCAAAATTCTCTTAATCTTATCCGCAAAAGGTTGTCCTTTGTAACCGCCATCACATAAGGATATTTTTCACTCTTGGCAAAAAAGTACGAACTTCCTCAAACATCTTGACTGCTCCTGCTTTATCACTAATATTCGCTGTGGTTATATGAACTGCATGGGGAAAAGATGGAATCAACAGCAATATAGCGTTTAATTCCAGAAATTTTGCGAATTGCCTTAACGATTGGCAAGCGTTAGCTTGGCAGAGTTTAGGCAGGATGTACCTACTTGGTTTACCGCCATCATATCCCTTTTCTTCCAGGGCAACAGCATTTACTTTTTTTCATAAAACCGCAATAATAAACTTATGAATATACAAAAACTTAAAATG
>JAIRLR010000084.1 GCA_031259195.1 Streptococcaceae bacterium
TTGCACAATTTGAGGCAAAAAACGCAGGAATAGTGGTGCTATTTCGAGGCTTTTTAACGAAAAAGTGTGAAAAAAGAGCCAAAATTATTCATCATTTTGAGATCTTGGACAGGTTCTTAAAGCCTGTTAACTTATCTCTCTATTGATGAATTGCGTTTACCAAGTTTGTAATCAAGCAAAGCTTGAAACAAATCGTTAGAACTTGACAGGTTTTTTGACGATGTATCAGGAAAAAAGAAGACGAACCAAGTAGATACATCTTGCCTAAACTCTGCCAAGCTTTGCTTGCCAATCGTTAAGAGCCTGTTAACTTGTCTCCAGAATTGCGCAATTTTGATTAATTTTTGACACTTTTTTGTCAAAAAACCTCGAAATAGCACCACTATTCCTGCGTTTTTTTCCGCAAATTGCCTAAAAATTAATCAAAAATTCCATTAATAGCGAGATCGTTAACAGGCTCTAAGGCAATTCGCAAATTCTCATACATCTAGTTTCTTAAAGGAGGTCTATTGAAGAGTTGAAGCTAGATTTAACGGATAATCTGTTTTCACATAAAGTTGATGGAGTAATAAATTCAATTATTCAAATGAGCAAAAGTACTATTTCTGCCACCCTATTCTCCGGGTTTAAGCATGATGGATATGCGATCAAAGAGTCTATTTAAAATCAAAGTGCTATATTTAGCTGATATTTTATTTTTCATAGCCACGTCTCCTGAAAATTTCTTTGCCTATCTCTAGATCAAAAGGAGTTGTTATTTTAATATTTTCGTAACTGCCCATAACCATCTTGATAGTTTCATTAGGCAAAAATTTTTCCACTAAAGAAACATCATCTGTTCCCACAAAGCCTTCTTGGTAAGCTTTGCTTTGAACTTCCTTTAAAACATCAGCGTGAAATGCTTGTGGCGTTTGCGCTTGATATAAATTTTTTCGTGGAATGGTTGCTACAACATTTTCGCTATTATCGACTTGCTTAATTGTATCTTTAGTGAGGACTCCTAAAAGCGCAACTTTAGAGTTTTCCAGAGCTTGTTTTAACTTTGCTATTTCTTTGCTGGTAATAAAGGCGCGAGCGGCATCATGAATCATCACGAATTTCTCATCTTCCAACATTTGAGTTGCATTGTAAACAGAATCTTGTCGCTCTTTTCCACCTATGACAAATTCAACTTTATAATCGTCCAAGTCATTCAGCAAGATGCGAAGTCTCCTTTCTTCACTTTTTTTGGTTACGATCAATATGCGTTTGCAATCCTGATCGTTTAAAAAAAGTTTCACAACACTTTTAATAATGGGGACGCCACGGAATTTAATAAAAATTTTATTTTTATCCGCACTCATACGAGAGCCTTTGCCTGCCGCCAAAAGAATTAATGTGTATCTCACTTAGTTACTCCTTATTTTTGATATCGGGAATTCCTCGACGAGCATGATTAGGGCGAGCAAAAATCATCCGACCAGCAGCTGTCTGCAATACGCTAGTGACCACAACTTTAATTTCTTCATTCATAAAATGTTTACCATCTTCGACAACAATCATGGTCCCATCATCAAGATAAGCTACACCTTGCTCATGTTCTGATCCTTCTTTGACAACAGAAACTTTCATTGTTTCACCAGGAATGGCCACTGGTTTCACAGCATTGGCAAGTTCATTAATATTTAAAATAGGAATATTTTGAAATTCAGCTACTTTATTGAGGTTATAATCATTGGTCACAACAACGCCGTCTAACATTTTCGCCAATTTTAAAAGTTTTGTATCGACCTCTTTGATACTTTCAAAATCTCCATCGTACATCTCAAGTGTGATGTCATCCTCTTGTTGTAAAGAGTTCAAAATATCAAGTCCACGACGTCCGCGCACTCGCCTTAAACTATCTGCGCTATCTGCAATATATTGCAGTTCAAATAGAACAAAATTCGGAATTAAAATTGTCCCTTCAAGAAAACCTGTTTTGACTATATCATAAATTCGACCATCGATAATTGTACTTGTATCTAAAATTTTAAATTTATGGTAATTTTCGCCAACTTTTCGTTCTAAAATCTCTCCTTCTCCTGGCTGATTTTCTTCAACTTTAATCTCTTTTTTTTTATTAAATATTTTGAAAAATTCCTCGCGATGCGTTAGACCGATCCGAAAACCAATATAACTTGTCCCCACCATGATAATAATGGGCAGTGCACTATCTAAAATGGGAATTTTTAATAGAAAAAGTGGTATCGAAATTAAACCTCCTACAAGAAGACCTAATCCCATACTAATTGTTATTGGTAAAATTATTTTTAAACTAATTTTTAATAAATAATTATCTATTGTTTGAACAATGCGTTCGATCAAACCAGCAAAAAATAAAGAAAATAAAAAAAAGATAATTGCTCCGATACTGCCATTGGCAAACGAATTGTTTAATAAATGATTTTTCGTTTGTCCGGACAAATTCCAAAAAAATGGTAAGAAAAAATTTCCAAAACTTGCACCTAGGATGATCATTAAAAGCGTAATTCCTTTTCTTATCATTCCATCAACTCCTTTCATTTCATCAATAGCAAAACAAGTTAACAGGTTCTTGGATTTATAACTAATCATAATGAATTAGCTTAAATAAAACTAAATTTATTATAGAAGAAGGATATTTTATTCGCAATTTTGGGAAATATAAATCGGAATTCGGCCATAGTTTTGCTCAGGGATTTTGCTGGAAGCCATTTGATAAATAGCATCAGCTTTTATTGTAGCTTCCATCCCGCTTTGCAAGCGGCCTACTTTTGAGACTAGCGAGATCGTGTCTTTCTTTCTTTTTAAAAACTCTCGACCTTGATCTGTAAAACCTAGGATATGAAAAGGCATTTCAGAATTTCTTTCTATTTCTTTATTTTTAAGATTAAGAAGAACGTAGGTTAATAAACGTTGGATACGTGTGTAAGTGTAACGTTTCGTTTTTAATTTTTCGACTAAATCAATGAAGCTCTCAGCTTTTTTTATTTTTTCTTGCAAGCGATATTCGAAACCTTCGTTCATTTGATAAATTTGCGAAAGTTCAGAAATTTCAGCGCTAAGCACACGATATTTTAATAATGAAAAATAATCTTCCCAGCAAACTAAATTTTGTAAGGAAGTAAAAGTAGCATTAGGAACAAAACTTTTTGTTTTTTCTCTTTCGCCTACTAATAAGTTTTTGCGAATAGCTGTAGCGCTGGCAAATTCTTTAGATAACTCTTCTTCGTGAAAGTTATTGCCAATTCGTGGAATAGCAATAATCTTTATCGGTGCTTGATATTTTGCATTTTCACGCGCATAGGCAAGAGCCAAAAGATGATTAGGAGATGTAAAATCAAGCGGCATTGCGGGAAAAAAATGGCGATATATGGCAGTCATCTGTGTAGAAAAGCTTTGGCTTTTCTTTTTTGACTGTTGAAAGTATTCATCTATTTCGTTTTGTTTGGCAATCACCTGACGTCCAAAAGCTTCATAATCAATTTCTTTTTCTAAAGTAGCATCCGTGCCAAATACCAGAGCGTCTACTCCAAGCTTTTGTAAAAAGTAAATACTGCTCTTAGCAAAATAATCAGCAGACTGTACAGCAAACTCAACCGGTAACTCAATCACCAGATCAACACCATTTAAAAGAGCGGCATTTGCTCTTTGCCATTTATTGATGACAGCAGGTTCGCCACGCTGCAAAAAATTTCCGCTCATAACAGCGATTGCAACATCTGTATCTGTCTTTTCTCGAGCTATTTGAGCATGATATCTATGTCCATTATGGAAAGGATTATACTCAACAATCAATCCAACACTTTTCATTTGCTTTACTCACTAAAAGAAAATTTTTTTTGTAAATTGAAATAATAATTGGAATGTCAATCTATAAAATTAATGTAGAAAATATTACAAAATTGAAAGGTTGATAATGTAGATTTTAACAAGCTTAAGTAGTTATTGAGTAATTTTTTACCATTCCGTTTTTTAATTTTAAATCCATGATACGTTAATAGTATGATATTTTTTCACACTAATTTTAGTATTATGGGGGATTTATAAAAAATGGAAATTAAAAAGAAAAGTTTTCGTAGTTATTTTACAATATTTTTTGTTTTTATTATTGCTTTAATTCAGTTAAATTATCATGTATATGCTGAAGATTATGTAACCAATGAAACAGGGCAACCTATTACTATGTATGAAGATGAAGATTTAAAGACGCCGTTAAAATTAGAATTTGACGAAGAGAACTGTTTTTTTTGGAACATGTCATATAATTATCCGGTAACAATACCAGTGGAAAGTAAATTTATAATATTTTCATTTAACAAGCTACAAAGTAAGTCTTTAAAAGTTAAATATCAAAAAAGCGAAGAAAAAGAATATGAAGGTTTTATCCCTAAAGAACTTCAATTTGGCAAACCTGTACATACTAACGAATCTGGAAATGATATTCCAATCCTTCAGAAAGAAGATGGTAATTTACCACCTAACTATAGCCCTAGTTGTTATTTTTTAGCTGAAAACGAATTATTTGTCATTCAAAAAGATGAAGACGCATATATCGAAATTAAGAAATTTGATCTCTTAGCTGGATGGATTGTTGGTTATATACAAAAAGATGCTTATCGGGCAAAACTACCAGTTAAACTCGAAGTACCACTACCGACTCCTCCTATAGAAGTAGCACCAGCTCCTCCTACTATAATCGATGAAGAGGAACCAACATTACCGCCACATACAATTGGAACTCCATTTTTAACAATAAGATATACTTTACCTTTAGATGATTTTGAAGAAGAATACGGATCTTTTAGACTCCTTTTAGGAGAAGGACGTCAGGATTTTAAAATACTTATTTTTCCAGGATCTGAAAATGGATATAATTTTAAATTCTTTGTTTTATATAATCCTGCAGCTTTAGAAGGTAATGCTTATCATATTGATAAAGTTCAAGAAGGTTATCAGGCAGCAGTAGGAGAAAGTTTATTAGCAGCGAAAAAATTTGTATTTGAACATAACAATGGATTACTGGTACCAGATTATCAACAAAAGCCTAACTCATTTTCACAAAACCCTTTTGATATTTTAGATCAGGTTCCAGTCAAACTTCAAACTCTTCTTTATGGAAGTTACAATAATAGAACTAATGGTAGGAACTATTTTACATTTGGAAACAGTCCTCATTTCACTACTGATAAATTAAAACTTCATGTTGCTGCAAGTCCAGAAATAGCCGAAAAAGTTTATCAAATTTGTATAAAAGCAGTGAGTCAGTCTAAAGCCTACTTTAAATTTGCGTCCAATGAGGCTGCGCTAACAGCCTTAATGGGCATTGAAAATCAAGCTAATAAATTTTTAACTATTTATCCACCATTTGTTGATGAAAGAAAAAATAATATTTTTTTTGCCTATCTTGTTTTATATCTTAATGCAGAACTTGAAGAGCAAGAATTAAGTATTAACTCAGTCCAGAATCCTAGCGATAAATTAGCTATTCAAAAAGGAGATGGTCTCTCACTTCCAGGTGATAGTGTTCAGTTAGTTACTTTTCGAGATGAAGATCAACCTAGACAAGAAAGACGAACAGTTAAGGAGGCAAGTGAGCGCGAATTAAGTCTTTATCGTTTTTATCAAGATTTAGTACGTTCTCTAAATCCAGGAAATCCGACTTTGAGATTAGTTCGCTCATTTGTTCATCTTCCTGAACTTAGAGTTTTTAAAGAACTAACTTCTGAAAGAATAAAAGATGAAGGAACTTGGCTTGGTAATGGAAGTATAGGAACCGTTATCAAAATACCTGTTGGTGGTGAGTTCAAAGTTGTAAAAGAAGCTCTAGGGGGAGATTCCTTTAAAAAACGTCTTATTAAAGATGAATTTGACAAAACTATAAGTTTAACTCATGCATTAGATGAAAAAGTTCGCGAAAGCTTGGCTCAAGCAGATGAATACGCTAAAGCAAATGTTGCAGCACTTTTACAGTCTACGGCTTCAATTAACATCCCCGAAGGGCAAACACCAAATGGTGGATTAGTCTTGCCATGGATTGATGGAGGAACATTAGGTAAAGTCGTTAATGATAGCACTTATACAACGGATAAAAACGAAAGAAAAATTCATTTACTTCAATTTTTTTCGGCATTGATGGCATTGGATGCTACTGATTCTGTTCATGAAGATCTTAAAGATGATAATATTATGATAGAAAATAACGGTCGTTTAAGAATTGTTGATTTAGGAACACTAGCAAAAGCAGGAGAAGGAAATTTAGTCTCACAAGCTAGTATTCATGGACCAGAATATTTAATGCGTAGTGTACAAGAAAGTCACTTAGGGTGTTCTAAGTTTGGATATGAATCAGAAAAATCAGAATTAGAAGAGCAACTTACACAATTAAATGATTTAATGGGGAGGGGAGCAAATCCGTACCCTATCGATGAACGAATAACGGCAACACGCACTACTGATGTTTGGTCTGCAGGAGTGTTATCATTAACTATTCTTTTTGGACAAAGTGGCCAAGCTAAAAGTCAGGAACTGTTTTATCGTAAAGATCATGGTAATTATCCTTGCCAATATATGATTGAAACCAAAGGACGTTCAGAAGAAGAAAAACTAACTTACTTTAAAACAATAACAGAACAACTTAATGATGAATTGCCAGTGCAAATGCGCTATGAACCCCATGAGTTAGAAACAATCGCGGTATTTTTATCCAAAGCCATCGTTCCTGATCCCGAACAAAGAGAAACGACAACTAATTTATTTGATTATTGCTTGCGAGAATTCTTTTAATTCTTATGATTAAAGGCTTTGTCAAGTAAAGTGCGTAACTCCCCAACTTAATTTGCTTTTTTCGTTGGTTGGTGAAGATAGATAAAAATGAAAGTGGCAATTTTTGCAAGGCGGTTTTACTTGCGAGAATTACCACCTTTATCTATCTTCCACTGTCGACTACAAGAAAAATCAAATTTCATTAGAATCCTCGCTCGCCTAGAGCCTGTTAACTTGTCTGCCTAATTGTGAGGGTCACACTGTAATTGTGCAAACAACTTTTGGCTTATCTTGCATATTCAATGACTAGATAACGAAAAGGATCTTCTCCTTCAGAATGGATTTTAATATTGTTTTCTTTCATCAGTACGAAATGAATTTGTTTACGTTCAAATGCTGGCATCGGTTCTAAAAAGACTGTTTGACCTGTTGTTTTCACTTTTTCAGCTGTTTTTTTAGCTAAACGAATTAATGCTTCTTTACGCTTAGTACGGTAATTGCCAACATTTATGACTATGGATAATTTTTCAGAAGTAAAACGATGAATAAATATTTGTGATATATGCTGTAAAGCATTTAATATTTTGCCATGCTTCCCAATTAACATTCCTTGATTCTCAGAACTCAAATGAAAGTAAACTTTATTATGATTATGTTCAACTCTAACTAATGCAGGAGATCCCAACATTTTAGTAATTTTAGTAAGATATTTTGAAAGTTCAACTATTGCTTCTTGCTCATCTAAATTTTTTGAATAGCTTGTTGTGTTAGTATTATCAATTTTATCGTTTTTAACACCATCTTCTTTTTCGCTATCTCTAATTTTTTTAACTTTTGCAACAACTTGCGATAGCTCCATGGTTACTTTTTGAGCAGATTTCACCGGCTCAGCTTGCGCTGTGATTTCTTCAGGCACTCCACGCACAGCTGCTCTATCAGCCTGTTGAACAACACGATCTGCGATGGCTTCAATTTCTACTTGTGCTTCTTTTTTTCCGAAACCAAAAATACCATTTGATGGAGCTTGCAAAATTTTCACATGTGCACGTTCTTTAGCTACATCCAATTGTTCCAAACCTTTGGCAATTGCCTCTTCAACTGTCTTCCCTTTGAAAATAGCCATATTAGCTAATCCCCTCCTACATGCCTTTATAAAAAATCGATCAGTAAATAATTAAACCTTTGTTATTATAACAAAAAGCGAATTTATAATGGCGATTTACTTTTTAAAATCTCTCTGCCCTTTTCGCGATAGCTCATATCACCAATTTTAACTAAATGAAATCCGATATCTTCATCGTATTCAACAATTGTAACGCTACCGTTGCCGATGCGCTCTTGCTGAAAATCTTTTAACAGGCTCTAAGTTAATAAATAGACCTCTTGCGAAACTAGAACCATGAAAATTGCGTTTCTTTTTCCCTGATATTTCGTCAAAAAACCTGTCGGGTTCTTACGAATTTGTTTCAAGCTTTGCTTGATTACAAATCGT
>JAIRLR010000097.1 GCA_031259195.1 Streptococcaceae bacterium
GATTACTTTGAAACTTGGATACCTCAGGCTAAGAAAAATATCGATTTAAAGCGAACTGAAGTGATTAAAGCCACTAAGGGCATTAAGTTAATGCATCGTTTTTTAAGTCAAGATAAGTCAGAAACTCATCAAGAGGCACTTGATCCGCATACTTGGTTGTCCCCTAAGCTGGCTATAAAAGAAGTGGCAAACATTCGTGATGGTTTAAGCAAAAAATTTCCAGATCAAAAAGTTTTATTTCATAAAAATGCGCAAAAGTATTTGCAAAAGTTAAAAAGGCTAGATGATGATTATCAGACGACTTTTAGGAATGCTACTTATAAAAAATTTATAACTCAACATAAGGCTTTTTCTTATTTAGCTAGAGACTACGGTTTAAAGCAAATAGCGATTGCTGGGTTTTCTCCGGAAGAGGAAGTTTCACCGTCTCATTTGGCTAAGTTAAAAAAATATGTAAAAAAAGAAGGTCTTAAGATTATTTATTTTGAGAAAACAGCATCTTCAAAAGTTGCGCAAACGCTTGCTGAAGAAGTGGGAGTAAAAACAGCGGTGTTAAATCCTTTGGAAGGTTTAACAAAGCGGGAACAAAAAGAAGGAAAAGATTATTTTTCGGTAATGGAAGAAAATTTGAAAGCTTTAAAATTAACAATTAAATAAGGAGATGATAATGTATGGGGCGTAAATGGGCGAATATTGTAGCGAAAAAAACAGCGCTGGATCGTGCAAATAGTCGTGTTTATGCAAAGTTTGGGATTGAAATTTATGCAGCAGCAAAAGCGGGAGACTCCGATCCACATAGCAACCCAAAACTGAAGTTTGTGTTGGAGAGAGCCAAGCAAGCAAATGTGCCCAAACATATTATTGATCGTGCAATTGATAAAGCGAGAGGAAATACAGATGAGACATTTCAAGAGCTGCGCTATGAAGGATTTGGCCCAAGTGGCTCAATGATTATTGTTGATAATTTAACTTCCAACGTTAATCGTACAGCGGCTAATGTTCGGGCAGCTTTTAGTAAAAATGGCGGCAATATGGGAAATTCTGGCTCTGTGAGTTATCTTTTTGATAGCACTGGGGTGCTTGTGTTTAAAGGCGAAGATGCTGACAGTTGGCTGGAGTATTTTATGGAAGAAGATATCGATGTGCGTGATGTGATGGAAGAGGAAGGTTCGATTATCGTTTATACAGAGCCGGAAGCTTTACATCTAGCCAAAGAAGCGCTGGAAAAAAAGGGTGTGCATGAGTTTGATGTAACGGAGCTAGAAATGGTTGCACAAAATGAAATCGATCTTTCAGCAGAAGATCTAGAAAAGTTTATAAAAATTGTGGAGACTTTAGAAGATGATGAAGATGTGCAGAAAGTCTTTCATAATGTGGAGAATTTTTTAGAAGGTTAGATTTTTGGGAGGTGTTTGGTTAGTTGACAATTAGAGAGACGCTGACATTTATTCATGGTCGTTTAAAGTTTGGCCGTCGACCGGGCTTAACTAGAATGGAAGCGATTTTGGATAAGGTTGGTCATCCAGAAAAAAAACTTTCTATTATTCATATCGCAGGGACAAATGGCAAGGGTTCAACCGTTGCTTTTTTGCGTTCACTACTTATGGCAGCAGGATTAAGGGTGGGAACATTTACTTCTCCCTATATTGAAAGCTTCAATGAGCGGATGAGTATTGATAAAGTGCCGATTACTGATGAAAAGCTGGTGGAGTATGTAGAAAAATATCAGCCGTTGGTACAAGAGTTGGACGAGGATGAAGAACTTGCTGGCATTACTGAATTTGAGTTAATTACAGCTATGGCTTTTTCTTATTTTTATGATGAGAAAGTTGATGTAGCAATTATTGAAGTAGGACTTGGTGGACTGTATGATAGCACCAATGTTGTTGAACCCGTGTTAACAGGAATTACCACGATTGGCTATGATCATCAGGATATCCTAGGTGAGAGTTTGCCAGAGATTGCCCAGCAAAAAGCGGGGATTATTAAAGATGGTATTCCTTTAGTAACTGGCAATATCGCTGAAGAAGCGCTGTCTGTAATCAAAAAAGTGGTACATGAAAAAAACGCTGTTATATACCGTTATAGGGTGGATTATTATGCAAAGCCTGTAGCAAGTCATAATTTTTGGGGTGAGACTTTTGCTTATAAAACTTCAGTCAAAAAGTTTGCTGATTTGAAGATTTCAATGTTGGGTGCTCATCAGGTGGAAAATGCAGCGGTGGCGTTAAAATTAGCAGAAGTCTATCTTTTGATAAAAGGTAAATCTTTAAAGGAAATTAAGATTCGTCAAGCTTTGGGAAATACATTTTGGCCAGCGCGGATGGAGATGATTTCTAAGCAGCCATTAATTATTCTTGATGGTGCGCACAATGAGCATGCTATAGAGCGGTTGGTGGAAAATTTACAAAAAAAGTTTGCAGATAAAAAAATTTATGTTTTATTCTCGGCCTTGCAAACGAAAGATGTTAAAGCTATGCTTTGGCAATTAAAAAGTTTATCAAATGTTGAGATTTATTTAACTATTTTTAATTATCCTAAGGCGGTTAAGTTAAAAGATATATCAGATTTGCAAATAAAAGGAGTAAAAATTGCCACTTTATGGGCAAAATGGCTAAAGGACATCTTTTTAAAAATGAAAGAGAATGAAATTTTATTAATTACCGGCTCTCTTTATTTTGTATCGCAAGTAAGACGTTTTATAAAAAATAGCAAATAATTTGATATTGGGAAATATTTTTAAAATTTTCTTTTTTTTCATAATTAGGAGGAAGGAAAAAATGTGAAAATATTTTCCTTTTTACGCTTGTTCGGTAATAAAGGAAGGTGTATTATGCAAATGTAAGTGAGTGTTTTTATTGTGACTATAGTAATAAAAGGAGGAGCGTTTTATGTTTAAGACAAAATATAAATTATTGATCTTATTGTTTATTGCTTTAGTTTTTTTAAGCCCCGTAAAGACTTTGGCAATGTTTAATGGTAGTGATGGCAGTGATAAGAAAAGTGATGATACTCATGCTCAGGCCAAAAAAACTGACGCAGCGGATGATGCCCCGCCACCACCACCAGAAGCTGTGCCTGCACCAAGGGCAGCTGTTCCTGTAGATTATAATCGCCAGCTTGAAGTTATACTTGATGATCCAGCTAAACAAGCAAGAATAGAGGTAAGAGTAATTCAAAGACTGCATGAAAGAGATCCAGAGGGTGTGTTTAGTAAAAAATTTAAAACAGCTTTGGATGCATGTGATCGCCTTAGAAATAATCCATCTGAACAGGTAATGATAAATGGGAAACCGCTCAGAGGTCCTGCTACTGATGATAATCTTACATTTCAGGGCTTATTGGCTGCTAGATTTGTTATCATCCCAAGTTTGCTGCTTGAAAATTTATACAACCCTGAGGTACAGCAACTAAGTTTGACTTTGATTCGTACATTAAATGATATGCAAAATGAATATTCTCCTAATTATGCAACATTTTTTACAAAAACAAACCAACTTTTCTATCACTCTCGAAGACTGTTGGCCGTTACTATTTGTCCGCAAATTATTAAAAAATATGGAATATCGGATGCACAAGGTGTTAAATTCCAGACCGTAAGACAAATAATTCCTGAAGGAGAACGTAATGCTGGTCATGAGCGCAATACACAAGTTTGTGAATTTATTTCTCAAGGAAAACCTTATGCCTGTTTATTGCGTAAGAAAACAGGTGGAGTTCACTTTGGCGGTCTAGTAGAGGTAGGAGAAGTCGAAAATCCAGAGCCTGATGATCTTCCGATATTAAAACCAGCAAGCAAGCGAACTTATTTTTTAAAGGCCTATCATGGATATCCAGCAACCGAGAGTAAAGATAGTGGCGATACCAAGCTTGATACTATCCAGATGGTCACGAGCACAGATGAAGCTTTAGAGAATTTGCCAATTCAACCACTAGATTTAAGAGAACCATTTATCTATTCAATGCTTGAGAAATTAAAACTGGGGCCTCGTGTTCATTTTATGGTTAACGATTATCTAAATCATGGCTTTTTTATTATAACAGAAGGTTTAAGCGTTGATGGTGAAGAATTTGTCGAGTTAGAAAAAATAGATAAAATACTTCAAGCCCATCAAAGCAATCCTACTGATATCAATGCAATTTTACGTCCATTATCAAGATATCCTTTAAACAGAGAAAAATAGTTCACGACTTAACGCTAGCAAGTATTTTTGTTAATATCTTTCGTTTAACGGATCTTAAGGGAGATAATATCGGCTATGTTGCTTCTCAAGATTTGTTTAATAGACTTGCTGGTGACTTTGATTTTAGTAAGTTAAAGCTGATGATGATAGACTTCTTGACTCCTCATCCAGAAGCCCCTCAACCTCCTATGATTGAAAACTTTTTTCAAGGAACTTTTTTTAGTGAAAGTAATAGTGAAGTTAGACCTTGTGAAGAGAGTTTGCGTTCACTTTTGCCGTACATTACAAAAGTTGGTATCAGGCAGCGTATAAATGAATTCAATGTTGATGCTGTAAAGGAAGCACTTAATACATTCCAGCAAATAGCACCTCAAAAAGTGTTTGAAGCTCAAGCAGCATTATGTGAATTTCAGGTGCGAAGTGGTCAAAATTTTGATGATATACTGGAGCAAACCAAAGCAGAAATATTAGGTTTACTTAAAAACCCTACTTTAACGGGGATCTCTTTACCTGTAGTATTAAGACTTGATCCAGATGAAAGTGCTGCTAAACTTTCTGCTTATGCGAACTTTGCTCATCAAAATTATCATGAACTTGTGAACTTTTTAAACAAAGATCATAAAGCTTGGATTGATACCTTTGCTGTTCGAATTCAAACGCTTATTAATGAATTTGAGCAAAATCAAAGCACTTCTTAGAGCCTGTTAACTTCTCTCCAATAAAGTTTTCAATTCTAGCCAAGGAGGCAGGGCAACAGCATTTACTTTTTTTCATAAAACCGCAATAATAAACTTATGAATATACAAAAACTTAAAATGGAGATAAAATCTCTTAAAGACCCTCGCCGAACTT
>JAIRLR010000163.1 GCA_031259195.1 Streptococcaceae bacterium
TATACTGGTGAAAATATTTCATATACTAGCTATAATAAGACGATAACAATTAATGAACCAAGATTGAACATCATGATTGCAACTCAAAGTGAAAGTTTGATTGATTTTTTTAATTGCAAGCGTAATATAAGTTCTGGTTTAATCGGTAGAATGATTCCTATTTTTATTAATCCTGAAGCATATCAGATAACAGATAACTATGATATTAGCTCATTTAAAGAACGTTTAGTAATGAAGTATGTATGCTATAGTCAAAGAAATTCAGCAATTATTATTGAACCAACAAAAGAAGCTAAACAATTAGCAGTAGAATATGACAGTATGAATCGTGCACTAGCTCATACGAATAAATTCATGGATTCATACTTAAATAAGCATGCAGGAAGAGCTTGTAGAATAGCAGCTATATTAAAAGTATTAGATCCAACTCCATCAGGAAATGACTTAAATGAAAAGTACTTGAGGGATGCTATTAATATATCACAGTTGTTAGTGGATCATGGATATTTTGCAATGAATCCAGTTGGATTTAGATGTATTGAAGCTGCTATGAAAATTGAAGAGTGGTATAGATCCAGAAATATTGCTCTGTTTAATTACTCTGAAGCAAAGCAACATTTAAACTCACTTAATTACAAAGGTTAAGTAGTTAAATCTGCTTTAAAGTTACTTTGCTTGCAGCATCACATAGCTCAAATACCAGGACTAAAAAGAACAGATGATTATCTTGTTCATCCATGGATAGTTCATCCATCTCACTTACCTGAACAATTTAAAGTTCACTTTTACACTTTGCTTATACAGCAATTCCATATAGCACCTGTACCAATTTACGATTTAATGACAATGAGTAATTAGTATCCTACTGTGTACTAAATTAAAAATGTATAATTGACTAAAAAAACTGAAAGTTTTAAGGTTCAGTTTTTTTCCTTAAAATGCTATTAAACTTCCCTAAAATCCGTCTATATTTCAAATATAGACGGATTTTTTCATACTCATAAGCAGTTTTTGATGACGAAACTATACCAGATTTCATAAGGTTTTTACTGCTAAAATAACAGTCAGTTAATCTAAGTGTTATAAGTTGCTAAAAGATAAATGAATTAATACTTACAAAAAACTCAAAAAAAGAAGATTTAAAGTTATCTGTCAAGGGAGAAGCTGATGAGTTATACTTAGGGATATTGACATACAAAATGTAAAGTTAGAAGTTGTTTTTTTGGTCTTGAAAATGATTGGAACTTTTGATACGATAGTTTTTAAGCCAATGAATGAAGCTATTTTTTTCATAAGCAATTTTCTAGCCAAATCTGATTTTTACTTGAGGTCCTTTATTGATAGAATCTAAATTGCGTAAACTTTCAGGTGTGAATAATCCTCCTAAAAGACGTGAAGCTTCTTGTCGAGTAATTAAAAGAGGTAATTTTTTCTCAAGTTGTTCAAATGCGATATGCGAATATAGTTCCATAGGTGTTTTCCTTGTTTTAGTTGTTTGTTTTAAAAATTGACAAGAGATTAATGATGTTTAAAATGCTTGTTTAGTAATGTTGTCATCAATGCTGTCAGTAACTTTAAAATTATTGATTCTGATTTTTGGAGCATTGACATAGTTACCATTTTTCTTGTCTTTGTAATTATCCACGTAAAAAGCTCCTTCTATGGTAAGTTCTGTTCCTGGTTTTAATTCGGAGAGTTTAATTGCGGTATCTTTATAAGCTGTAGCAAAGATTTTACATTCTCTAGATCCAAATGAAAAATCTAGTCCAATGTTAATGGCTTCATCTCCAGTTGTTGCAAGTTTAGTTACTTGGGAAATGGTGTTGATAGTTGCTTTTAGTTTGATTTCATTAGTTAACATGGTTATATCTCCTTGGGAAATAATGAATGAAATTTAGATAAAGTATTAATACTTTTCATAATATAGTTTATCAACTATTATTATTTATGATAGATAACTGATCAAGAATACAAGGAAAGAATAGAATTAAACTCAAAATATTAGCTATTAAAAGTCATTTTGTTGATTTTTTTTATGCAAATTGTATGTTTCATCAGTTAAAACTTAGTTTTAGAGCATCTGGTCATAAAGCAACCAATTGATTTAAAACTGGAAATAGGCTTTAGAGGAATAAACATGTTTTAAAAGTTTGATGAAGACGTAAAAACTCATCCCCAAAAAGCAGGATTATGGGGCTAGATAGGGGTCCACGACCCGTCAAATTTCAAAAATGAAAAAATTTGTTCAACTTTTCTTCTAAAGAGGATCGATCTTCAGTTAAAATTAGATTTTTTGCCCTGGATCGCTCCTTTTTAGGTCTCAATCACCTAAACTATCGTCTAATTCTTCTGTTTTTTCTTCATAAAGGAGGCAATTCTCCATATGTTTAACGCTAAAACCTTCAAAGTTACTGAACTATTCGCTGCTCGCTGGCCTCGGTACCTTAGTCGCTTGAGGCCAAACTTTCGAGCAAGTAAGCTGTTAGTGGCCTCTATGCCACTACGTTGTCTATAGAGCCGCTTGAATCTAGGCGATTTATGCATTATCCGCCTATCTGCTGCCCTTAAACTCTTTTCATCGAACCTTAAGGTTGCTTTAAACTTTCCAACCTTAACTGGGCATTCATCTTTACGGAGACAAGCTTTGCAAGTAGCGCAGTTGAAATGGCATATAAAATTGTTACCCTTCTTACTCTTGCACACCTTGGTCTCTTGTCCCATAGGGCAACTGGTGATATTACCGTTTTCGTCTTTGCCAAAGTCAGCCAGACTAATGCGTTGGTTGGTCTTTAATTCTTCTGTTTCTTCTGTTTCTTCTGTTTCTTCTACTTCAGGGCTTTCCAAAGCCTTGCTGCCATTAACCCTTTTTCCTGGAACTGGGGATAAAAGCTCAGTGCCTTTCTCTGCCGCCATGCTAAAGTTGACATCTCCTCCATAGGCGGCGTCGGCTATAATTTTGTCAGGTGTTATTCCTTTGTTATTTAGGTCTTTTAATGCAGGACCGAGTGCAGCTCCGTCATGGTTGTGTGCCGGTTCGGTATGAACGTAAACAGCAATAGATAATTTATCATCGTTTTTATCTTCAGAACCGTTAGAACAGGTCTCCACTATCTGAGCCTGATAGCCTTTTCCTTTGTGACCGTCAAAAGTTGCGTCCGGATCGGAGGGATTCTGAAGAGAATCGGAACGGACCTCTTTTGGGTCTTTTGGCACTGCCTGCTCAGAAGGGCATTTATCGGAGGCTGGGATGATCTCACACTGTTCTTCTAAAAGTCTTATAAGGTGCTTGAATGTTGTCATCTTGGCGACTTGTGGGTTATTTTCAAAGAGTCTTACCAACATCAAGACGTCTTGGGCCATGTCAGCCAAGATCCTTTCACGTTTTGAGGGCTTGATTTGGCCAAAGAAATCATAGCCAGTCTTCTTTTTGAGATATTTTGAACTAATTTGAGGATCAACGTCACTAAAAGCTTCCGTTTGTTTTGTTCTGAGCCTGGTCAAGAAGCTTTCTATAGTCCTAAAGAAAATTCCTCCCCTACTGAGGTTTTTCATGTTAGTCGTCAAATGGCAAGAATCCATTCTAACGCAATCGGTATTCACCTGGAAGTTATGGATGAATTGTGTTGTAACATTGTCGAAGATGAGCTTGGTTAAACCATTTTCGAAAACCTTATTCCTGAAGTTCCAAAAAGTCTTAAGGCACATACGCACATCTGCATCATTTGGAAAATCTATTTTAAGGGCGTAGTGTACTCTGAGGTCATTTGCCAATATGTCCACTGTTTCTTGGTCCGTAAGGTCCATGAACTCCTGTATAATCAATAGGCCGCACATGGTATCTAAGTTGAAGGATGGCCTTCCCCCTCTTTTGAACAGTGTTTTTCCTATGGCGGTTGAGGGAAGATAAGGAAAGACGCGCTCTCTAAAAGCTCCCGCCCAAGATGTTTTATAGTCATTTACTCTTTTTGTTGTTGATTCGCAATGATAAGGGTTTAGACCTGGCAAAGTGGCTGAGCTTGCGACCGGCGTATAATTCCTCATGGTTATTCTCCAAGAAAGTCTTTTGATATCAAGCTTTGATAAGATAATAACCATTTTGAGAGCCTTTGTCAAGTAAAAAAAGCATATTTCAGTAATTTTTTTGTCAAAAAGATCTAAAGATGGCATTTATAGATCTTAGATGCTATTTTTTGATCAAATAGCAGTTGGTGTGAAAAAGTTTTCACACTTATTACGTCGTGATCAAAATAATTTTTAGACCATATTGATGGATTTCTACTTTGCCCCTAGCCTTTTTTTTCAGTAGGGTCTAGCTTAAGACCCAGGGCGGTGTCCTGGCCGTAGTTATCCCCTTCTGGCTCACCATAGAGCCTTTCATCTAAACTTTCCCCATCGGATGCTTTAGTATCCATCTCTTCTGCTTCTTTAAGGAGCGTGAGCTCATCTTC
>JAIRLR010000035.1 GCA_031259195.1 Streptococcaceae bacterium
CATCAACTAACTGTACAGGATCTGCAAAAGCTTGCACTGACAACAAACTTATAAGTTCTAACACACTCAATAAACTAAAAATCTTTTTCTTACTTAACTTCAAAATTCTCACTTACACCCTGCTCTTTCTAAATAACATTTTAGAATCTTATTTACCTTGCTTTTGCATTTGTCGTAAGATTTGCTGAATCTTAGCTTCTGATGGTTTTTGGCCCATTGACGACATCATAATACGTAGCATTTCCTCATTAACTGGCGGATTCTCTTTAAAATACTTTTTCATATACTGGCGTGCCAGCAAAAATCCTAATAAAACGCCAGCTAAAAGTGCAACAATAATCAATCCAATTGCCACAGTCATATTCATTATGAATTTCCTCATTTCTGTTTTAGAATTTGATAAATTTACTAAAAATGTCAAACTCGATAATCTTTTTATCGAATTTGACATAAAAACTCTATCTCTACTGAAGCCTTAAGACACGAAAAGCTTCATTTTCTGGTTTCCAAGAAGGATGTTTTATCGGAACCTCATCATACTCAAAAGTGTTCGCAGTGAAAAGATGTTCTTGTCTACCAGGATCACTGTTCCATAAACGTAAAATAGGAATACCTTGGCCATTATTAGGAGGTAAAACATAACAAGCAATACCTTCATCATTCCAACCTTTATTCACTAAATCATCTCTTTCAAATGAGTTGATTGTAAAGAAGTGCTCACCACTATTTTTATTATATGATCGATAAAGTGGAATTCCTCTATACTCTTTAACATAGAAAGCAATACCCTCATCAATCCATCCATGTTTATTCACTAAGTTATCTCTCTCATTGGAGTTCGTTGTAAAATGATGACGCTTATCAGTAGGATTCGTTACTCGATGCATCGGAATTCCAATTTCTGCAAAGTCTGGGCCTGCATTACCAGTGAAGATCCCCGTATAATCAACATTTACATCAATCCCTGCATCACGTGACATTCCCGCAAAACGAACTTGTCCCCATTGCCAAGCTGCCTTATCCGTATGCCACAGATTAGTCGCTAAAGGATTATCCGGATAAGATGCTATCCACATGTTTCTCATTCCACCTAATTTAGCTGGATTCATATGCCCAGCTCCAATCCCAATAGCATATTCATAGGTATAATAAATAACTCTTCCGTAACCTTGCTCCCCTAATCGTTGTCCAAAAGTTTTTGAAGTCTGAGTTGGATCAGGGCTAACTCTTAGAGCACCTCCATTATCATTTTCTACATCAACAAATACTAAAGTATTTCCATTAATTCCTAGCTCTCTAGCAACGGTAATAAAAAAATCTGTCTCTCTTCGAGCTTCTTCATCTGAAGCAGCAGAAAGATAATGATAAACACCAACTTGCAAACCAGCTCTACTAGCATAAGCTATTTGCTGGCGCGCCTCAGGATTACGATAAGTTTGTCCCTCAGTTAATTTAACAACTACTCCACGCACACCAAAACGCGGTAAAACATTAAAATCATCTTGCGTCATCCAACCCTGATAACTAGCAATATCAATAAAATCAGTTCGAGGTCGCATAGTATCACTACTAGGAAACTCGCCTGTCGCTCCTCTTCTTAAAGGCAAACTAATATCCCATGGCGCAAGTCTATTTCTAGCAGAACTTCCCATATACCCCTGTACATTCCCTCCATGAACTACCCGCGGCGTCATCAAACCTGCCAAGCAAATAGATAATATCATAACCTTGATTCGCTTCATTATATCCTCCTTACAGAAAAACATGCTATTGATGAATTGCGTTTGCCAAATTTGTAATCAAGCAAAGCTTGAGATAACTTGTAACCCTGCCAGGTTTTTTGACGAAATATCAGGGAAAAAGAAACGCACCGAGTAGGTACGTCCTGCCTAAACTCTGTCAAACTTCGTAAGACACTCGTTAAGAACTTTTCCATAATCTCTTGCCATGCAATATCATCCTAAATAAAAATATACTTTATAATGGATCCACCTATTATCAAAAAAACAATCAGCATCTTTACTGACTGTTTTTTACTAAAATTTTGACTATAATGCTGGGTAAACAGATACTTGTTTCTTCTCACGTCCGCGACGCTCAAAACGCACTACACCTTCAATTTTTGCAAACAGAGTGTCATCTCCACCGATCCCAACGTTTATTCCTGGATAAATTTTCGTACCACGTTGACGGTAAAGAATTGAACCACCTGTAACAGTCTGACCGTCAGCAGCCTTAGCTCCTAGACGCTTTGATTTAGAATCACGTCCATTAGAGGTTGAACCGCCACCTTTTTTATGAGCAAATAATTGCAAATTAATCTTTAACATAAGACTCACCACCTCACTTTTCGTATACATTCTCAACTCTTAGATACTCACCATACTCATCTGCTATTGTTGTTAAACCTAAACAAAAACTTTCAAGCAAGATTTGTGAACAATCATCATGAGTAATTGTTTTTCCCTTAACAGGCTCGATATAAAGATAACCAAGCTCCTCATTGACCTTAACAATTGGCTTCGTTAAAGCTAAAAGCTCCAGTGAATTGACAGTGTTAATTGCTAAAGCACTTACTCCTGCACAAATAATGTCTTTCCCATACTCACCACTTAAAGCATGACCTTCGATGGTGCAACAAAGAATATATGCCTTTTCATCACACGCACGTTTAAAAATCGCATTAATCATAATTTTTCTCCGTTTATATAACAAAAAGACATCGACTAGCGGTAAAATATAAAATTAGGCACTAATTTCATCGATAACAACCTTGGTATATGGTTGACGATGACCTCGCTTACGATGAGAATGTTTTTTGGGCTTATACTGAAAAGTCACAACTTTTTTTTGCTTCCCGTGTTTTTCAACTGTTCCAACAACTGTTGCTCCCTTAACCAATGCAGCTCCAACAACGGCAGACTCACCACCAACGAAAACAACTTCGCCAAACGTCACTTTTTCTCCAGCCTCGGCACTTAACTTCTCAACATAAATAGCTTGACCAACTTCTACCTTAACTTGTTTACCACCAGTTTTAATAATTGCATACTTACTCATATGGCACCTCCTCGTATATTAAAGTTATCAGATAAATATCTGACGAAACAAATTTCAAGTTTAAGTTAAACTAATTTTTGATTTAAACTAATTGGCAAGCAGATAGAGGTCGTAGTTCCCCTCC
>JAIRLR010000122.1 GCA_031259195.1 Streptococcaceae bacterium
TTTTTCCCTGATATTTCGTCAAAAAACCTGTCGGGTTCTTACGAATTTGTTTCAAGCTTTGCTTGATTACAAATCGTTAGAACGGGAGCCTTGCAATAGCACCACTATTCTTGCGTTTATTTCCTTATCTCAGGAAAAAATTGAACACAATTTTTAATCATGTCCTATTTTCGCAAGAGGTCTAATAAGCGGGACATGCTTTGCATCATATGGACATGGAACGCCCCGATATTTATTAATAAAAAATTGGAGGAATTAGCATGGCAAAAACAGCAGAAACTGGAAAAATCGGCGTAACCAAGATGATTGATGACTTAGCAAAAAAAGCAAATGTTGCATTAAAAGCAATGGAGAATTTTACGCAAGAAGAAGTGGACCATATCGTTCATGAAATGGCAATGGCCGCCCTTGATAAACATATGATGTTGGCTAAAATGGCGGTTGAGGAAACAGGTCGCGGCATTTATGAAGATAAAGCGATTAAAAATATGTATGCTTCAGAGTATATTTGGAACAGCATTAAACATGATAAAACAGTTGGGGTGATTAAGGATGATCCACAAGCGGGATTGATAGAAATTGCTGAACCAGTTGGGGTGATCTGTGGTGTAACGCCCACAACAAATCCCACTTCAACAACAATTTTCAAATCAATGATTGCTTTAAAGACGAAGAATCCGATTGTTTTTGCTTTTCATCCATCAGCGCAAAAATCTTCTGTTAAAGCAGCAGAGATTGTGCGAGGTGCGGCTATTGCTGCGGGAGCGCCGGAAGATTGTATTCAATGGATTGAACATCCATCGATTGATGCGACCAATGAATTGATGAATCACTCAGGAGTGGCAACGGTTTTAGCGACAGGTGGGTCAGCGATGGTAAAAGCTGCTTATTCCACTGGGAAACCAGCTTTAGGTGTGGGACCAGGAAATACGCCAGCCTACATTCATAAAACAGCCAAAATTAAACGTGCCGTCAATGATGTGATTGTATCTAAAACTTTCGATAATGGTATGATCTGTGCATCAGAGCAGGCAGCGATTGTTGAAAAGGAAGTTTATGAGGAAGTCAAAGCAGAGTTTGTCAAACACGGCTGCTATATTGTGAAAAAATCTGAGTTGCAAAAATTAGAAGATGCCGTGATGAAAGAAGATAAGCTGGCTGTTAATCCAAAAATTGTTGGCTACTCAGCTGAATATATTGCAAGTCTTGCTGGCATTAAAGTGCCTGCGAAAACGAAGATGCTTATTGCTGAGCTTGATGGTGTTGGCGAGAAGTATCCATTATCGCGGGAAAAACTATCCCCGGTGTTAGCGATGATCAAAGCAAAAGATGAAAAACAAGCACTTGATTTATGTGAGGCGATGCTTGAGCTGGGTGGTTTAGGACATACGGCAGTGATTCATTCAGAAGATGAGGAATTGCAAATTCAATTTGGCATTCGCATGAAAGCTTGCCGACTGTTAGTAAACTCGCCAGCATCTGAAGGTGGGATCGGTGATATCTACAATGAAATGATTCCGTCCCTAACACTTGGCTGTGGATCATACGGTAAAAACTCTGTATCAAGAAATGTGTCGGCGATTAATTTAATCAATATCAAAACGCTTGCGAAACGGAGGAATAATATGCAATGGTTCAAACTTCCACCAAAAATTTACTTTGAAAAAAATTCTCTTCAATACTTACAAAAAATGCTAAATATCGAGCGTGTCGTTTTAGTTTGTGATCCGGGAATGGTACAATTTGGTTATGCTGATTTGGTGCGCAAAGAGTTATTAAAACGCAAAAATGATGTTAAGATTGAAGTTTTCTCAGAAGTTGAACCTAATCCTTCAACAAATACGGTTTACAAGGGATTAGAAATAATTCAAGCTTTCCAACCGGATGCTATTATCGCTTTAGGTGGAGGTTCTGCAATGGATGCGGCAAAAGCGATGTGGATGTTCTGGGAGCACCCAGAGACCAACTTTTTTGGCGCAAAACAGAAATTTTTGGATATTCGCAAGCGTACTTATAAGATTGATGCAGCGGAAAAGACAAGGTTAGTATGTATTCCAACGACTTCGGGAACAGGTTCTGAAGTAACGCCATTTGCGGTTATTACAGATTCTGAAGATCACACCAAATATCCTTTAGCCGATTATGCTTTAACACCAGATGTGGCGATTATTGATCCGCAGTTTGTTTTATCGATTCCTGGAGCTGTTGCGGCGGATACGGGGATGGATGTTTTGACGCATGCTACCGAGTCTTATGTTTCGGTTATGGCTTCTGATTACACGCGTGGTTTAAGTTTACAAGCAATTAAACTGGTGTTTGAATATCTGGAAAAATCAGTGAAAACAAAAGATGCACAGGCTCGTGAAAAAATGCACAATGCCTCAACAATAGCTGGTATGGCCTTTGCGAATGCTTTCTTAGGAGTTAGTCACTCCATTGCTCATAAAGTTGGTGGAGAGTGGAATATCCCTCATGGGCGTACGAATGCGATTCTTTTGCCGCATGTGATTCGTTATAATGCCAAAGATCCGAAGAAGCATGCGATGTTCCCTAAATATGACTATTTCCGTGCTGATGAAGATTATGCAGATATTGCACGTGTAGTTGGTCTAAAAGGCAAAACAACGGCTGAGCTAGTAGAAGCTTTGGCGCAAAAAGTATATGAGCTTGGAGTTACTTGTGGAATTAAAATGAACTGGCAAGGTCAAGGAATAACTAAAGAACAATTAGCAAAAGATGTTGATCACTTAGCAGAAAAAGCTTATGAAGATCAGTGTACGACAGCTAATCCAAAAGAGCCATTGATTTCTGAGCTAAAGGAAATTATCGAAGTGGCGTACGATTATAAAGAGTAGAGATCAAAGAGTCTAGACCAAAACTCACTACAAATAAAAGAACCGATATCATAATCTTATGGATTTTGGCATCAGTTCTATTTTTATATGTAATTGATGGCAAACTCGCCTGAAATTTAGCAAGTTTTCTTATGTTTACTGCCATAAATGCGAACCCCAATTGTAAGCGCCTAATAGTAAGTGTCCTTACCCTAACATTTAAACGACAAATACAACAATCGGATAATATTTAAAAATTACCTGCAGAACTGCTGCACGCCTTCAGACCATCAGGGCCATTGCATACAACTTTTTGTTAATTAATAAAAATTTTCTTCTATAGGGCATAATCATTGATTTTATCGCAATGATAAGCAGTTTACAATAAATAGAATCAGTGTAATTAAATATTAAGCGTATAAAAGTAATTTCGTTTTAAAAACATAAAATATATTTTCTTGTGTTCAAAATTCCCGTTCTATAGGCAAAAAAC
>JAIRLR010000051.1 GCA_031259195.1 Streptococcaceae bacterium
GAAGTGCGTCTTTCAAAAGAAAAAGAACTAATGGCTCTTATTACAAAAACAATTCAAGAGACGCTAGCTAATGAACAGTTAATTCCCGAGATAAGCAAAAATTTTTCATTTAACAAAAAAGAAAAACCTTTAATAAAAAATAATGCAAAACAAACATCTTTATCAAATTCAGTAGACTATGCAAACTATTTACGCACAAAAAACTTATCACCAAATTACGTAGAAGAAACAGATGAACAGTTAGTTTATGATAAAAAAAGTGGTAAGTTCTCAACCAATGCAAAAGAAGACGAAAATCTTACAACACAAACAAAAGAAACTGAAATGAAGACCAAAAACAAACAATTTCCTGCATTAGAATATTTTGGACAAATGCATGGAACTTATCTTTTTGCGCAAAATGAAAAAGGTTTATACATTATTGATCAACATGCTGCACAAGAGCGAGTAAAATATGAATATTACCGTGAAGAACTTGCTAAGGTTAGTGAAGATTTACAAGAAATGTTAATTCCCATTATTCTTGATTATCCATTAAATGACCTATTAGTGATCAAAGAAAAAGAGGAATTACTAAAAGAAGCAAGTATCTTCTTAGAAAGCTACGGAGAAAATTCTTTTATCTTAAGAAGGCATCCTACGTGGCTAACTCAAGGTCAAGAAGAAGTAATTATCCGTGAAATAATTGATCTTCTTTTACTTAAAGGTGTGATAGATATCAAAAAATTTCGAGAAAAAATAGCCATTATGATGAGCTGCAAACGCTCAATTAAAGCAAATCATCGTTTATCAGATGTTGAAGCCAGAGTATTGATTACAGACTTAGCAAAATGTCAAAATCCTTTCAACTGCCCTCATGGAAGGCCCATTTTAATCCATTTTAGAAAGATAGATATGGAAAAAATGTTTAAACGTATCCAAGATTCGCATATAGCCTTTGGTAACGATGTAGAAAGTTAATTAACTAATAGCTACTTGTTGTTAACTGCTGATCCAATAAAAGCTTTATAAAGACCTTCTGGACGATTTGGACGACTCGTAAGCTCAGGGTGATACTGACAGGCAACAAAGAATTTTTTATCAGGTAATTCAATAATTTCAACCAAACGATTATCTGGAGATATACCTGAAAATACCAATCCTAATTTTTCAAATTCCCTACGATATCGATTATTAAATTCATAACGATGACGGTGACGTTTTTGTACCACTTCTTCATTATTATAAGCAAAAGAGGTTAGAGTTCCACGTTTTAATTTTGCAGGATAAAGTCCTAAACGAAGCGTTCCACCCATATTTTCAATATTTTATTGATCTTCCATAATATCAATCACATTATGAAGAGTTTCAGGATTGATTTCTGTTGAATTAGCGCCTTTAAGTTTCGCCACATGACGTGCAAATTCTACGGTTGCAAGCTGCATGCCTAAGCAAATCCCAAGAAACGGCACATCTTCTTCTCTAGCATAACGAATCGCCTCAATCTTACCTTCCACTCCTCTAGGACCAAAACCTCCAGGAACAATAATCCCATCTGCTTCCTTTAATAAAGAGGGGGCGTTTTCACGCGTTAGCTTTACTGAGCTAATCCAAATTAAATCAATATCCGTATCATGTGCATATCCAGCATGTTTTAAAGCTTCCACCACTGAAAGATATGCATCAGGCAACTCAACATACTTTCCAACCAAAGCAATCTTTTTTCTCTTTTTAAGATTCATTACCTTTTTAACCATGACTGTCCACTCTGTCATATCGGCTACTTTAGTAGCCATCTTCAGATGATCACAAACTGTTTGATCCATTTTCTGGGCTTTTAAATTCAGAGGAATTTGATATAAATGCTCCACATCAAGAGATTCAATCACAGCTTCTGGTGCCACATCACAAAACTGGGCTAATTTATTTTTCACCTCACACGATACAGGTTTTTCCGTACGAATCACTAGCATATTGGGCTGAATTCCAAGACCTCGCAGCTCTTTAACTGAGTGCTGAGTTGGCTTTGTCTTCATCTCCGCTGCTGCTTTTAAATACGGAAGTAAAGTTGTATGAATATACATTACATTATCGCTACCAACAACTGATTTCATTTGCCTAAGCGCTTCTAAAAATGGCAAAGACTCAATATCTCCAACTGTTCCACCAACTTCAGTAATAATAACATCAGAATCAGTTTTGGTGGCCGCGCGCATAATCTTTTCTTTCAGCGCATTAGTGATATGGGGAATCACTTGTACTGTAGCGCCTAAATACTCACCCTTACGCTCTTTTTGCAAAACTTCTGAATAAACTTCTCCTGTTGTAACATTTGAATATTTATTTAAATTAATATCAATAAATCGCTCATAATGCCCTAAATCAAGATCCGTCTCTGCTCCATCGTCAGTTACAAACACTTCACCATGCTGATAAGGACTCATCGTACCTGGATCTACATTAATATATGGATCAAACTTTTGCAGCGTCACCTTTAAGCCACGATTTTTTAATAAACGCCCTAGTGAAGCTGCAACAATTCCCTTACCAATTGATGAAACGACCCCACCAGTTACAAAAATATACTTTATCA
>JAIRLR010000126.1 GCA_031259195.1 Streptococcaceae bacterium
TTGATGCGATCCGTCCAAAGTTAAAAAACTTTAAAAAACGAACCAACCCTAGACAGTATGACTTATACGATATCTTTTGTGCAGTACTCTGTTGTTAAAACTTACTTGCCAGTGGCGCGCTCTACCTCACGATTATCCCAAATGGAAGTCTGTTTATACATACTTCAAACAGTGGAGCACACCGCAAAAGATAAAACAACTCTGCTGGAAAGACTTTTAAAAAAAGTATAGCACACCTTCGCTGGGCAGATGGCCGCGATAAAAATACTACCTTTTGTACGCTTGCGCACAGAGCGTGAAAAATGCCGATACTGCTGAAGAAAAAGGGTATGATGGAAACAAACCAAGTAGGTACATCCTGCCTAAGAACCTGTTAAGGAAATAAACGATTTAGAGTTCTTGGAAACGGAATAGCCTCTCGAATGTGCTCTTTCCCAGATATCCAGGTGACAAACCGTTCTAAACCTAAACCAAAGCCAGAGTGCGGCACCGAACCAAACCTTCGCAAATCCAAATACCACTCGTAGTCTTCTGCTTTTAGATTGTACTTTTGCAATTGCTCTTTAAGATAATCAAGCTCCACTGCCCGCTCACTGCCACCAATAATTTCGCCATACCCTTCAGGAGCAATTAAATCTGCACAAATCACAACATCACTTCTAACAGGATGCGGCTTCATATAAAATGCTTTAATCTCTTTTGGATAATTTAAAATAAAAACTGGCTTTTCAAATGAATTCGCAATAAATGTCTCCTCAGGAGAACCAAAATCATCCCCCCAAGTAACATCGAAATCATTTTTCTTCAACATCTCAATTGCCTCATCATAAGTAATTCGAGGAAATGGTAGCTGTATATATTTCTTCAGCAACTCTTTATTGCGCTTCAAAACATCCAAAGCATAATCACCATTTTCGAGCACTTTTTCAACCAAAAACGCGACATACTGCTCCTGAATTTTCAAAGATTCTTCTTGATGCATAAAGGCCATCTCTGGCTCGATCATCCAAAATTCTGTTAGATGTCTGCGTGTTTTTGACTTTTCTGCTCGAAAAGTTGGGCCGAAAGTAAAGACTTTGCCAAAAGCCATTGCCCCCGCCTCAGCATAAAGTTGCCCCGTTTGCGCCAAAAAGGCCGGCTTGCCAAAATAATCCGTCTCAAATAAATCCGTGGTTCCTTCTGCTGAAGTATCCGTTAAAATCGGCGAATCAATCTTAATAAAGCCGCGATCATTAAAAAATTCATATGTAGCACGAATAATTTCATTACGCACTTGCATAAGGGCATGTTGCTTTCTTGAGCGCAGCCATAAATGACGATGATCCATTAGAAAGTCAGTTCCATGCTCCTTAGGCGTAATCGGATACTCATGAGACTCGCCCACTAACTCTAAATCAGTCACACCCAACTCATAACCAAACTTTGAGCGCGTATCTTCACGAATAACACCTACTGCAATGACCGAAGATTCTTGTTCCAAACGCTTAGCTAAAGCAAACACATCGTCACCAACCTCTGCTTTAACCACAACTCCTTGAAAATACGCCGTTCCATCTCGAAGTTGCAAAAAAGCAATCTTGCCTGAAGAGCGTTTATTTGCAATCCATGCACCAATTTTCACCGTTTTACCGACATATTTTTGAGCATCAATAATACTCACTAAATTTTTCGCTAGTATTTTCTTCATTTTAAGTATCCTTCAGTTCCTTTATATTTTTACCTGTTTTAAAATCCAATAAATAATAACTATATTTTTTTGCGCCAGACGTTGTCACCACTTCCCACACAAGTTGATCATCATACATTCCGATATTAGTTGACAGCACTTTTTGCACGGAATCTCTTACCAATGAAACAGCTTTTTCTTCAGTAATTCCTTGATCTTTTTTAATCACCGTAACCTTTGAACCACTATCGGGAACAATAACATATACTTCATTGTTATCGCTATCGCACCCCTGAACAGAATAATATGTATTTCGTCTTGTAAAACGATAAAATTTTTCAACTTTTTTCATACCTACAGTAGACTTAGCAATCGCTGTGGCTTGCATTTTCGCTACAAACATTGGCATATTTGCTCTTAAAAAAATTAAGGTACAACTAACAAATAAAAACAAAACTACTGCTAAGATTATTAGCATAGCTTTCTCAAATCCTGTTACATCCATTTTCCATTTTGACATCAAACTTTAACTTGTCTCCTTTTTCATGTCCTGGTAGATCCATTATATCAAAAATTTATTAAAAACCTGTCCATAATCTTTCTATTGATGAAATTTTTGAAAAATTTTTACGCGTTTTTAGGCCAAGCATAAGCTTTTAGGTAACAGATAAGAGAAAACGAAGTTTTCTTTCACCCCCAATTGTTATATCAGAATTTTTATTTTTACTCATTTATAAAATTAGATAAGGATGAAGATATTTAAAAATTAATGTTATTAAGTGGCATGTGCAAAGTTAATTATAACGATAAACTTAGTAAAGTTTTAGCAAAAAACTATTGACACCCCCCATTAGAAAGATTATAATAACAGTGTAATTTTTAATTGGTAGAAAAAAGGAAAGGGGTGATTTATATGAAAAAGAAAAAAATTTTAAAAATGTTGTTTGCCGTAAGTAGTCTGGTCATGATATCATTTATCACAAACATAGTAATTGCTCGTGGGATTCAGGAATATCACGTTATTATGCCAAAATTGGGGTGCATGACTACCGGACGTATTCGTAAGGAAAAAGCTGAAGGAGCTGTGAATAATAATACTTCTGTTGGTAACAATTATGATATGTATACAGCTATTCGTATCGCAGATACTGGGCAAGATGTAACTCCAAATACTCCTGTGCACCCACGTACGCGGGTAGGAATTCCATACTATAGAGTAGATCAAGTTATTGGAAGAGATACAACCTTAGCTGCATCAACAGCTCCGTTTGTTATTGTTCACGTGGAAGCCCATGGTTCGTGGAGTCCTGATTCAAATTAAAACTTTATTATTTGGGGGTTTAGTTAATAACTAAATTCCCAAATAAATTGAGAGGATGTTCTAATGAAAAATAATTTAATATTAGAATTTAAAAGAGGTCTCTTATCTAAAAATTTTCTTATCGCTATCTTTCTAAATTGCTTATGTCTTGCTGTGGGAATTTATAGCAATCGTTTGGCACTCTTTGTAGATAAAGGTCTTATACTATATTATATAGGATATCTTCTTAGCCCAGGGGGAATCCTGACTGTTTTTGTGCCTATTATCGTTGCCTTACCTTTTTCAGCCTCATTTTTGGAAGATAGGGAAAAATTTTTTTTAAGAAATGTTTTAATTAGAGAGTCACGCAAATATTATTTTACAAAAAAATATTTGATTACTGGATTATTAGGTAGTTTGGCAGTTTCTTTACCACTCTTAACATTGTTGATAGTGAATCTTCTTTTTTTGCCAAAAGGAAATATTCAACATATTGCCTCCAGTATGTCCGGAGCATTTAGTGAGGTTTATAATCATAGTCAACTAGCGTATGCATGGCTTACAATTGCAAATGCAGCTATTTTTGGCTTTATTTACGCCAATATTGGTCTTACAATAAGTTTTTTTATTAAAAATAAAGTAGCTGCTATTACTGCTCCTTTTTTGTTGTATATGTCTCCTGCTTTCTTTTTTATCTATCTTAATTTAACACCATTTGAACCTAATTTTACTTTCCAGTTTAATGGTCAAATGGATATTAGATTTAGTATTATCGCCTCAGAATTTTTATTTTTACTCACAATCTCCCTCATCGCCGGTTACATCAAATTTGTAAAAATAGATAGGGATGAAATATGAATTTATATAAATACCAATATCAATGGCAAACAATCTCATCCCTTAAAAAATATCTTTTGCTTTTAAGCATCGCTTTTTTGCAAGCAACTTACCTATATTCCGCTACTTTTTATGCGAAAGGAATCCCGCTTTTAAAAGTTTCTTTTTTAGTTTGGATATTATCCAGTTTTCAAGATATATCTACAGCAGTGCATGGCTTTCCTTTTATCTACTGTTTACTGTTAGTGAACTTATTTAAAGATCATCAAATAAATGAGCTAATTATCCAAAGATTTAACAGCTCAAAAGGTATAAAATTAAACAAATTAATGGTGATTTTCTCAAGTTCTTTATTTTTTGTTTTGGCTATTGTTTTTGTATCCATTATCTTTTCATACTTTCCTTTTGGAAAATTTTTTTCCTTAACAAAAGAAGGAGATACTTTTTTCTTTCACAATGGAAACCTGCATTTATTATCAAATTATTCATTACTTATGCAAGTAATAGGGGCTAGCGTTCTTGCATTTTTTTATTTTGTTCTTCTGGGCCTTATATTTTGGGGAACAACCACCTTAGTAAAAAAGAAAAGCGTTGGCTTTATTGTTGATATTATTTTTATTATTATGCAAGCTGCTATTTTTAGAAGGCAAACGAAATCTTCCATTATCTTGCCAATCAATCATTATATTTTATATCTCAACAAGAATAGAGCTGCTGCTACTTCGTTTATGTATGATTTATTTTATTGGTTTCTTCTAATAACTATCCTAACAGCTATCATTTGGCATCTTGATCATAGAAAAGGGGTTATTTAATGAAGAGTTTTTATAACTTCTTTTGGGTGCAAATAAAAGAATTCAATCTAAAACAAATTTTTTTGGTAATTTTTCTGGCTTTTTTTAGTATTTTAGCTTCCCCAGTTTTTATGCAATCACGCCAACCATTGTCAAGCCTCTTCTTAGGATCAATCAGTGGACCTGAGCTTAAGGAAATCAGACTGATCGCCATTTTTCAAATTATTCTCTTATGGACAGTGGTTACTGTTGGTATAATGAAAAAATTTGCCTTTTATGAACAAATGAAAGAGTTAATTATTTTGCGCTTTAAAAGTATTTATGCGTGGACAGTAGTTGAAGCAATTAGTTTTATGATTTATGAAATTTTATTTTTATTTCTATATCTTTTATCCATTTTGTTTTTAAATTTGCTTCTTTGTCAAGGAGATTTAGATCTACTACCTACTGGAATCATTGCTTTAAAAACATTTTCGATCTATTTTTTAGGAAGTTTATTGTTAGTTATCATGATTTTTATCGCTCTTTTGCTGTTCCATTCAACTCAGCAAACAACGGCCATTATTTTTTTAATCTTTTGTTTAAATGCATTTTCATTTCAAATTTTTAGAAAATTTCACTATCTTTTACCGGGGCAAATATTTTATATTGGACGAATATTCAAGCTTAGCTTTGAACAATTGAAATTATTGATCACAGTTACATCGGGCGAAATTGGTTTACTTTTAGTATTTTTTTGGCAAATTTTAAAAAAGCACGATTTATATTTGATTGAAGGATAAGGAGAGAAGATGGAAAAGACAATTGAGCTAAAAAATGTTGCAAAATCTTTTAAAAAACAAACAATTTTGGAAGATATAAACTTTTCTTGCTCTGAAGGTGAGATTATTGGTATCGTTGGTGTTAATGGTTCTGGAAAGAGTGTTTTATTTAAGGTGATTTCCGGATTATTATTCCCGGATAAGGGCTCTGTTACCATTATGCAGGAAGAAATTACAAAGTCCAAAAAAATCCCTCAAGAGTTGTCGGCTTTAATTGAAGAGCCTGGCTTTTTACCTAATTTAACGGGTTATCAAAATTTAGAATTGCTAGCTAGTATTCGCAGGAAGATTACCAAGGAGGATATTTTAGATACTTTGCGTACAGTTAGGCTTTTTGAGGATCGGAATAAAAAAACCAAGCATTATTCGCTGGGAATGAAAAAAAAGCTGGGAATCGCTCAAGCAATTATGGAAAAACCAAAGATTATCCTTTTAGATGAGCCGATGAATGCTTTAGATCATGAAAGTGTTGCGGAAATGAGAACTTTATTTTTAAATTTGGCCAAAAATCAAGAGGCGACTATCGTAATTGCTAGTCATAATTTAGAAGATATTCATCTACTTTGTGATAAGGTTTATCAGCTTAAAAGCGGTCAGTTGAGTGAAAAAGAGAATAGTTATTAAAATTTTTTATGATGGATGGCGTGAAGTTAAAAAACAAGGTTTGTATATAGCAAACTTTATAATTTTAAATTGATCAAATTTTGATTTTTTCATTTAGCTAGAACGTTCTAAGAGCCTATCTACTTATTTTTGAGCAACGAAATTTTTTGATAATTTTGTTGCAAGAAATAGCAAACAGGCTCTTAAAATTTTTTATTTAATTTTTATTTGGCAAGTCAAGCAATTTCAGAATATGGGGCAATCTTAAATTTCATTGCATTGCCAATAAACATTCATTACACCTAGCTTACCGCTAGCATATATGCCTTTCCCTACGTCTTGTCCTTCAATGAGTAAAATTAAAATATCCTTTTTTGTCTCTGGAGCTACTTGTAATAACATATCATTTAAATCTTTCATGAAAGGTAATTCAGAAGGTTCATGCAAAAAATATTGAGTATCAACCTCCTCTGAAAAAATCAGATTATTAACATCATTTCCAAAAACTAACAATTGAGCAACATCAATTAGATAAAGAGAACAACTAGGTTGAGCCGATAATGAAGCTTCGCACACTACCTTATTATGATTATGAATAGTTGTATCAATTATCGGAACACAAATCAAAATTTCATCTACTTCCTTCCTGTTATTTAGACAAACCGTATATAATATATGATCATTATCTACTACTAGCCCCTCACGTGATGTGCCGGGATTAGCTATTTCCCACAATGATATAAAATCGCTCCCTTTAAAATTTACCTTACTTTTAAGTATCTCCATTACAACTGGATTTTTAACAAATCTTAAATCCTCAAAAACACCAAACTCTGCGCTAACTAGCAATGTATTACTGTTAATACAAATAAACAAAAAATATAAACAAATAAAAATTTTTTTTATAATTTTCATGAAAATTCTCCTCCTTTTTAATTGATATAATTACCATTGAATTAACCAGTATTCTGAAAGATTTCTGGGAACTCCTCTAACCAAATAACGAAAAGCGTTATTAGTACAATTAAACACTTGCCTGCCAGGCATAGGATCATACACTTCTATGTTATCTGCATTAACTCCGTATGTTATGCAAGCATGATCAACATTTGGCCCTTCAAAATGCAATATAGCAATGCCTGGCCTTATACCACCTCCTGCCTGCCCGTTAGCACTATTAAGAGCATTATGAATTTCATTATAAGCTTGTTGAACAGGTCTTGAAGGAATAATGGCACGACGTGTACAGATAATTTGTGGATGATTATTAGAAAATTGTCTAATCTCAACATCAATTTGATGAAATGCCATAGTAATTGCCAAATTAGCCGGTGTTTGAGGACCTCCTGCTGCAATTGATCCAGGTTGAATTTGCCCATTACCAGGACCAATTGTACCATTATTTTGAAGAACTTGTAAGTAATTCAATGCAACGTCTGTACATGCACGTACACACCATTTAGAATTTGCTGGCTGCTTTATTGCAGTGTGATTCATAACGAATGGATTAATCCCAGGTAATGGAACAGCATTAACAGAAATACCATTTACAAAAAAAATAATAAATAAAAATGAACTTAAAACCCATTTGTGAATATTGAATAACTTTATTATAACCATTTCCCATCTCCTTATAGCACTTTGTAAAAAATTATCAATGCCTAACTTTTCGCAAATAATTATTATACAAAATCAAGAAAAATCCCTCAAGAGTTGTCGGCTTTAATTGAAGAGCCTGGCTTTTTACCTAATTTAACGGGCTATCAAAATTTAGAATTGCTGGCTAGTATTCGCAGGAAAATTACCAAAGAAGATATTTTAGATACTTTGCGTGTTGTCAGACTTTTTGAGGATCGGAATAAAAAAACCAAGCATTATTCGCTGGGAATGAAAAAAAAGCTGGGAATTGCTCAGGCGATTATGGAGAACCCAAAGATTATCCTTTTAGATGAGCCGATGAATGCTTTAGATCATGAAAGTGTTGAGGAAATGAGAAATTTATTTTTAGATTTGGCTAAAAATAAAGAGGTAACTATCGTAATTGCTAGCCATAATTTAGAAGATATTCATCTACTTTGTGATAAGGTTTATCAGCTTAAAAGTGGTCAACTGAGTGAAAGTTAGAAGGAGTAATAGAATTATCTTGTGAAAAAAGTTAACGAAACTCTGTTTAAGCCATTCGTAATGTTTAGCATTAACATGTTATACATGAGTGGAGGCGAAAAGTATGAAAATAGTTATCAGACAGCCTGAAACAGATGTTACTGATATCCACGCCAAACGCATGTAGATATCCTAAGAGCCTGTTAACGATCTCGCTATTGATGGAATTTTTGATTAATTTTTAGGCAATTTGCGAAAAAAAACGCAGGAATAGTGGTACTATTTCGAGGCTTTTTGACAAAAAAAGTGTCAAAAATTAATCAAAATTGCGCAATTCTGGAGATCGTTAACAGGTTCTAAGATAGGAATCAATACAGATTAGCTACTGACATTTAAACCAAATCCCTATACAATCAAAATAAAAAACAGGAGCCACTTATGAACGAATTCATGTAGTTTTAATCGGCCAACTAGTTGGTGCAGAAGGTTTTACGCAAATTGAGCTTTATCTTAAGCATCATGAAAGTATCATTCGCAAGTTTCTTCCACTGAAAAATGGCATTCCCTCACATGACACGATGGAGAGAGTTATTGCGCTTATTAAGCCAAATGTGATGGCCGAGCTGCAACGAAAATGGCTACACCTTCAAGCAACTGGAGAGACAGATAAAATCAAGAAATTGATCAATATTGACGGAAAAAAAAACATTCGTGGCAATCGTAATAAACATCAAAGCCCAGTTTATATTGTTTCTGCTTATTCAGACGCTGATGGCTTGTGCTTAGGGCAAGCTATCAACGGAAGAGAAAAGTAATGAGATAACAGCTATTCCTAAGCTTATCGATCAGCTAAGTCTAGAAAATACGATTGTTACTATCTGTGCTTGGGTACGCAGAAAAAGGTTGCCGCAACGATTTTGAAAAATAAGGCTGATTATTGTCTGGCGGTCAAAGAGAACCAAAAATATCTTTATGAGGTTCTTAAAGATTACTTGTGTGACGAGCAGTTTCAAGAACAGTTAAAACAAGCTAATCGATATTTCAGAACGATTGAAAAAGCTCGCGGGCAAATCGAGAAGAGAGAGTATTTCGTGACAACTGATGTTCAGTGGCTTAACGAGCGCAATCTTGGTTGGGAGAATTTGAAGGCTATTGGTATGATAACTAATACTATTAGGCGTGATAACCAGGTGATAGTCGAAAGTCGTTATTTTATTTTGAGTCTCAAGTTTTGGTAGAGGAGTTTGCGAAGTGTGTGCGAGGACATTGGAAGATTGAGAGTATGCATTTGCTTTTAGAGCCTGTTAACGATCTCCATAATTGCGACTTTTCTGATAATTTTTTGCCTTTTTTCGTCAAAAGACCTGCCTAAGTTCTTTACGATTTGTTCAAGTTTTGCTTGATTACAAATCGTTAGAACGAAAGCCTCGATTTAGCACCGCTAAACCTGCGTTTTTTTCCTAGAAATGCACAAAAATTTCTCAAAAAAACCTGGCAGGTTTACAAGTTGTTTCAAGCTTTGCTTGATTACAAACTTGTATAACGGGATCCATCAATAGCGAGATCGTTAACAGGCTCTTAGATGTGGTGTTTAGGGAGGATGCCAGTCATGTTTTGAATAAAAATGCCGCTCAAAGTTTAAATATTTTGAGGAAGTTGGCGCTGGCTGTTTTGAAAGGTATGACCTTTGATAAGCCGAGGTTGAGCTATAAGAATAAGATTTTTAGCTTTGGGTTGAAGCCTGAGAGATATTTGGGACAGTTGTTTGAGATTAGGTAGCTAAAAAAATTTAAGAGTTTTGAAGTGGTGGATTGGAAGCTTTCATGCGTTTGGCGTATGCTCAAGCTTTGCTTGATTGCAAACTTGGTAAACGCAATTCATCGATAGACAGACAAGTTAACAGGTTCTTACTGCTTACTATTCAAAACAGTCAAGCTATGTTAATGTTTGAATGTAAAGTTAAGGAGATGAGAACAATCGTATTAGATAACAAGCTTTTGCCACGAGTTGATGATTTGATTTTTAAGGCAATTTTTGCTGACCCAAAGCATCAGAATATCTTGCGTGGTTTTTTGCAGTCAGTTTTGGATATTCCCAAAGAAGAATACGATTGCCTTGAGATTATTGATCCCCATTCTAGGCTAAATTGCATGAACGATAAAGAGTCTATTCTCGATATCAAGCTAAAAACAAAGAGCAAGAAAATCATTGACATTGAAATGCAAGTACAAACAACCTCTATTTTAAAATCCAGAGTTATTTACTATACTGCCAATATGTTGCATGAACAATTAAAAATAGGAGATGATTATGGCAGGCTGAAAAAAGTGATCAGCATCCTGATTGTTGCCAAGCATCCGCTCATCAAAGAGGACGATAAATACTGGCATAAGTATCTTTTGTATGACAAACAAGCTAATTCGACATTTTCTGATTTGTTGGAAATACATACGTTGGAGTTAAGAAAGTTGCCGGCTAATAGTGATGGTTCAAATTTATGGAAATGGATGGAATTTTTTAAAACAGAAAGCAAGGAGGAGTTAGAAATGTTAGCAGAATCTGATGCAGCGCTTAAGAAAGCCGTTTTTAAGTTTAAAGAATTAAGTTACGACGAAGCATTTCGTCTGCAGTTAGAAGCCAGAGATAAATTTCGCCAAGATCAACTTGCTAGGGAAAGAGATAGAGAAGAAATGGGATTAAAAAAAGGCAGAGCAGAAGGGTTGCAAGAAGGAATAGAGAAAGGGATTAAAAAAACAGCATTATCCATGCTTGCAGATGACATGCCAGTATCAACCATTAGCAAGTATACAGGCCTTTCGA
>JAIRLR010000086.1 GCA_031259195.1 Streptococcaceae bacterium
AAGTAGCACGGTAATTGAGGTTTTTACTTTTGGAACAAAGTTTCGTTGTGTATAGAGAAAAGTAAGTACCAAGTATAAGGTACGCGAAACAAGCGGAAAGTAAATGCTGTCGCCCTGGCGAAATACAGCTGTTGATTTAAAAACAGAAATAATTTGTAAGGGACTGCGTCAACTAAAAGAAGTTGGAACAAAAATTATTGTTTTCTCTGGAGGCGAACCACTTTTAAGAAAAGATATTATTGAAATTTCCCAATTTGCTAAAAAAGATTGCCAATTTGAACAAATTATTTTAATTACAAATGGTACTTTCAATTGTCCAGAAATTTTTTCTGAATTGGCAAAATATATTGATACTATTTCTGTTTCAGTGGATGCTTACGCAAAAGATTCTCCTTCATTTATTCGAGACGAAGGAATTTTCAAAAAAACAATAGAAACTATTCAACAACTAAAACAGTTAGGAATAGAGGTCAATATTCTCCCGACGATCCACCATCTTAATGCTAGAAAAATAAGAAAATACTTAGAATTATCAGAACAATTAGCAACTCACATTAATTATAGCTTGCTTTCTGCTTATGCAACAGAAGAGTTGAAAGATTTATTATTAAAAGATAAAGATCTTATATTTATTGCAAGTTTTTTACGAGATGCAAACCAAAAAATAATGGATACACCAATTAACGGAGCAGGATTAAGCGCTAGAGATCATTGTGGGGCAGGAAAAACAATCCTTTCTATTGGAACAAATGGAAATGTCTATCCTTGCCATATGTTGATGACTGATAACTACTGTATGGGAAACATTCAAAAATTACATATCAAAGATATGTTAATTTCGTCTAGTGTAGCAAAACAATTTTCTGATTTGAGTGTTGATCAATTGAATAATTCCTGTCTTAAATGTGAATTTAAATATTTTTGTGGTGGTGGTTGTCGTGCTCGTTCAGTAATGATTAATAAAAATTTGTATCAAAAAGATCCTTATTGCAAACTTTATTTTAACTATTATTATAAAGAAACTGAATTTATGACTTATGAAAAGTAGCAAAGAAAATGTTTAATTCTTCATCCTTTTTACCTGATTCACCTGATAAAAACTAATTAATGGAAGTGCTTATCTTGAATAGATTACTATTTCAACAAAAATGGAAGATATTTTTATTCACAATTTTATTGATCTTTTCGGGAGCACTCGAAGTTTCTTTTGCATACATCATTCAAATTTTTATTGATTCCCTTACTGGAAAGAATGTACAAATTTTTTTGTGGTCTATCTTTGGTTTTATCGCTTTTTTAATAACTAATCTCTTATTGCACTGTTTTGCGGTTATAACTGAGGCCAATCTTTCAAAAAATTTGCATATTGCTTTAAAAAACAAGCTCGTGCAGATTATTTTATTACAGGATTTAACAAAATTTCGAAGAACTAGTTCTGGGGAAAAACTTAATTTATTTGAAAATGATTTATCAGTTATTGAGCAGTCTTATTTTAAAAATATTTTTACCATTTTAAAAGATCTTTTATTGTTCATATTTGCTTTCACTTTCCTCTTCTCAACAAATTGGATAATGACTTTAATCATTGTTTTTTTATCCATTTTGTCTTTTATTATTCCTGCAAAATTAAGTGATAAAATTGATGAATTAGTAGAAAAATATTCCCAAAAAAATGGAGACTTTTTGGAACAACTCAAAAATATTTTTGATGGAATATTCGTTATCAAGTCGTTTGCAATTGAAAAAGTTATGTATAAAATTACAAATTCAAAATTATTCGCACTAGAAAATTCTTTATATAAACTAAAAATAAAAACGGGTTTTTGGAATCAAATTATGGCAACTTTTCAATATTTGGTAATTAGTATTTGTTTTTTGCTAGGAGGAAAAATGATTTTTTCTGGTGAGATGACCTTGGGGGAGCTTATGGGAATTACTCAATTATTGAATCTCATCATTCAACCCATAAACGCTATAGCTACTGCCTTTATTGAAATTTTAGGAACAAAATCCATTAGACAAAAAATTGAAAAATATCTAAATATCCCTGAAAAAAAACTTATAAAAGAGGAAATTGAAAATATTTCTTCATTTAAAAGCATTGCTATCAAGCAAGTCAACTATGTGACGAATTCTCAGGATCATATTTTAAAAAATATTGATTTTATAATCGAAAAAGGGAAAAAGTATGCTATCGTTGGCCCCAGTGGTAGCGGAAAATCAACTTTGTTGAACAACATTTCCCAATTAATTTCTCCAACTTCTGGAGAAATTTTAGTAGATGGTCATTTAAAAAATTTACGAAAAAATATTTCTTACATTAACCAAGATCCATTTCTTTTCAAGGATAGTATTATCAACAATATCACTTTATATCAGAATTATTCCTCTGAAGAGATCAATCGTGCTTTGGAATTTTCTGATCTTTCTAGTCGATTGAATCCAAAAGATTTGGAAGAGTTATGTTTGGAGAACGGAGCAAATTTTTCTGGTGGAGAAAAACAGCGAATTGCAATTGCCAGAGCCTACTTAAGCAATCGTCCAATTATGCTTTTAGATGAATTTACTTCAGCTATCGATAGTGAGCTGGGGCAGAGAATCGAAAAAAGAATTTTGAAATTAAAGAATAAAACATTGATATTTGTTACCCATAAATTGCATAAGAATTTTTTATTAACAATGAATGAGATCTTTTTTATGGAGCAAGGAAAAATCATCGAAAAGGGAAAATTTAAAGATTTATATCGAAAAAATGGGAGATTTTATGAGCACTTTCTTAAATTTTTTGCTTCTTAATTCATAATTTCTTCAAAAATAAAATGGTAGGAGTTGGATAATTATAATGGAAATATTAAGTCTTCGTCATGTAGGAAAAAAATACGATGGTACGCTAATTCTTGATGATATAAATTTTAAGATGAGTAAAGGAGAAATTGTTGGTTTAGTTGGAGAAAATGGCGTTGGAAAAACAACTCTAATGAAAATCATTTTAGGTTTAACTTCCAAAGATAGTGGGGAAATTTTTTTCAATGGGCATACCGATTACTCATTTGACGGGAAAATAATGGAAACTATCGGTTATCTACTTGATTTCAATCTTTATGATTACATGACTGGATATGAAAATCTTTATATTTTTGATAAATATTTTGCAATCCCTAGAAAGTCAAATATCGAATTAAGTACAAAAATCAAACATTTACTTTCTTTTGTTGGGTTAAAAAATGACAACAAAAAGGTGCGAAGCTATTCTTTTGGAATGAAGCAACGACTTGGACTTGCACTTTCTTTATTAAGAGATCCAAAATTATTAATTTTAGATGAACCTTTTGTCGGATTAGATCCGATTGGAGTTGATAGATTGATTGAGTTCATTAAGAAAATTAGTTTAGAACAAAAAGTTGCTATTTTGATATCCTCACATCAGCTCTCAGAGATAGAAATTCTTAGCAAGCGAATCCTACACCTTTCAAAAACTAAGTTGGTTGAACACAAGTATGAACAAGAAACAAAAATTATAAAAATAAAAGTCAATCACCTTGATAAAAATCTTAAACAATTAATTAGTGAATTCATTTCAATGATTAAAGATCATTGGCTTTATATTACTAATATGGATGATTTTAATAAAGTTCTCAAAATGTTATTCGATTATCATATTCAAATATCTGATATTCATATTGAATACAAAAATATTAAAAATCTATTTAAGCATTCGGAGGATTAAAGAAAATGTTAAATCTTTTACAAGCAGAATTTTACAAGTTAATGAAGAAAAAATTTTTTATCGTAATTTTTTTATTTAATATCTTATCTTTATTTTATGCTTTAGGTATGAAATTCCATTGGAAAGTAGTTAGTGTCAATACTAAAGATTTATCTCTTTTTATTTATCTCACGATTATGTGGAAGCTACAAATTATGCTTGGCATTCCACTAATTTATCTTTTTTATACAGCTTCTAATATGTTATCCAGTGAAATCATTAATGGTCAAATTCTTTTGGAAATTACCAAAGTAGCTTCCAGAAAAAGATTGCTTATTGCAAAATTTTTAACAATGGTACTTAGCTCTCTTATTTATTTCATAAATTTTTTCTTTTGTTCAATAATTATTTATCTAACTTTTGTTTGGAAAAGCGGCTATGGAGTGAAAAATTTATTATATCCTTTTGAACTTGGAAAGAGTTTAGCGTTAACGAGTTTGTGTGATTTACTTTTTATTATTACACTTATTGCGGTCGCTACGATCTTTTCTATCTCAAAACCAGCTTTCACCTCCGCAATTTTAACTTTTACAATTTATTTTGTACTAAAAATACTGTCATACATTGACACAATTGATTTCTTATTACCTGGCTATTTTAGCTTAGTCAGCAATGCAAAAATGAATCTTTTTACAATTTCATGTCAGTTGGTGATATGTAGCATAGTTTTATTTTTATGCTTAAAAATAGCAATAATTCATTTTAATAAAAAAAATTTTTAAAAAATAGATCGTTAACAGGCTCTTAGGCAATTGTTAAAGAAGGCTTTCACGTTTTAACTGAAGATAGCATTGCTCATTTAGCTAATATTACAAATTTTCGGGTAGTTGACCAATGGGTATATCAATTTAAGACTTTATCAAGCAGTGCGCATGGTAGGTGAAATTTTGGTAAAATACTCACCAATGGCTAATAATGATATTGTCCGTTTACTTGAAGCACAAGGCGCTCAAGTTGTTGTTCTCGACTTATTTGGTTTTATGAATTATTCGCTTTATAATCAAATTGGAAAATATAAAAATTTAGGTACAAGCCGCAAATCTCGCAATATCGCTAAATTAATAGACCTCTTTCCAAACTTCATTATCCCAGGCCCAGATTATAGATAGCTGCAATAAGATTAAACCGCAGCCCAAAACGTTTGCAGCGATTACGATACCTCTCCGAAAGAATCCGAAACCGCTTAACGCAGCCGATCACTTGCTCATTCAACACGCGATGTCTGGCAACCATACGCCAGAATCCGTTGTCAACTGCGTTTCGCGAAGCACAGCCAGCTTGGACTCCTTAAACAACTTGAAATCGTGTTGTGCTCCCTTCGAAAACGCCGTGCAAATAATCTGCTCACTTTATCTTATACAACGACTTGCGTTTTGACTGTATGGCGCTTTTTCTTCCCGGAATACCAATTTCGCTGTTTTTTTTGGACGCTCAACCGGCGTCTCTGTGGCATTTACAAGTATCACTTCGTACTCCGCATCACTTTTAAGCAGAGTCTTTTTACCTGGTAACTAAACTCACCGGATTTTATCAGCGTCTCTTCCACCCAGCGAGTCAGCTTGCATGCGTAACTCTCGGAAATACCATAGCTACCACCAACATGAAAATACGTACGATATTCTCGAAAATACTCTAACACCATCATCAAAGTATCTTCAACACTTAGTTTGTTGGAACGGCGGCCTTACGCGAGCTTTTTTTCAAAGCATGAGATGAGCGCAAAACGGTTAACATTTTCTTAACTACAGCTCGTTTTACTCTAGTTAATCGTCGAAATTGTTCGTTGGAAAGAGGTCTATTCTTAGTATTTTTATATGTAACAGGTATGGATGTAAAATTTTGTGAAAGGATGAGAAATATGAATATTTTTCAAGCAACTTTATTTGATTTAGCAGGACTTCTTGGAATCCCTCAAGGGCTTGCCAGAAAAATTGTAGATACAATTTGATTGGGGATGTACAGCAAGCGTAATTTTATCTATATTACCGACACACCGACACTCCTAACTGGTGGAGCGCTCGCAGCTTTTTCTGCTTCAATCGATGTTATTATTTTGAAGATAAAAAGTTACATTAAAAGAAATGCAAAAGCTCAAGCGGTTGTCTATTGATTTTTTTATGTTAAGCCTCCTTTGAAAGGAAACTAGACATATGAAATAATTGCGAATTGTTTTATTTAATGATGGCAAGCAAAGCTTAAAAGAGTTTTTAAGCAGAATGTACCTAAGAATCTGTTAACGATCTCCAGAATTGTGCAATTTTGATTAATTTTTGTCACTTTTTTGTCAAAAAGCCTCGCAATAGCACCACCGCTACGCTATTTCTGCGTTTCCGGTGAAAGAAAACTTCATTTTCTCCTATACTGTTACCTAAAAGCTTATGCTTAGCCGCAAATTGCCTAAAAATTAATCAAAAATTTCAGCAATAACGAGATCGTTAACAGGTTCTAAGACGTTCTGTTAATTAATAAAGATAAGTATGTGATTTGTTTATGGATAGATTTTTTCGTTTTCTTCAAAAAGATTGGAAATTAATTTATTTTATTGCACGCAATTAATTTAATAAAGAATTTTATGAAACGGCAGCAGGAATTAAACAAAAATTAAACCTTGTTCTTTCTAAAAAGCTGCTTTTTCTTATAGCTTTACTTTATCAAGATGTATTTATTCTGATGTTAATTGTTTTTCTTTACGGTATAAGAGATGATCCGTATTTTTTACCTTTGTTTGGACTGTGTTGCCTATTTAATTTACTGCTACCAATTACAATTGGCAGAACTTTTAAAGAAAAGATTGAAAAAAATCCTGCCCTTACTTTTTTAAAGCTATCAGATTCTTGGCTGACCTCACGGCAAATCATTGCTTGTTCGGAAATTTTTTACTTTTGGCTACATAATTTTTCGATTGAATCAGTTACGATAATCCTGCTTTTAATAGACCTCCTGCGAAACTGGAAATGCTATAATGAGTTCATGAAAATTGAACAGACAAAAAAATTAAAAGATGCAGATTTTAGACGCCTTATCGGTGTTAAACGCGAAACTTTTACTAAAATGCTCGAAATTTTAGATGATGCAAAGAAAAAGAAAAGAAAAAGAGGAGGACGGCAAAGCAAGCTTTGTTTGGAAGATCGACTGATTGCGAGCCTTTCATATTGGCGTGAATATCGCCCTTATGCGCATATTGCAGCGGATTTTGGGATCGACGAAAGCAATATAATTAGATCCGTTAAGTGGATTGAGGACGTTTTGATAAAGGACGGAACTTTTTCCTTGCCCGG
>JAIRLR010000172.1 GCA_031259195.1 Streptococcaceae bacterium
TAATCAAAGTTTCATACTTTTCAAAAATCTCTTTTGTTAAAAAGTTTGAGCAAAACATTGATTTGTTTTTGATATGAATTTGAAACTTTGCATCTGATGCTTCTAGTAACCACCAAAAATCATTGTCCTCTTTGATCTCTTTTATTTGTTTGACTAAGTTATTCAAAATAAAAATTTCTTTCTCTTCTTTATTTAGCTGAAATAATATCGGCGTTGTTAAAATGCGGGCAAAGCTTAGCCAATCTGAAATAGCTGTATGCAGTTCTTATAGCTGAAATCCTGCGTATTGCCCTACCATCAGCATTTCTTCAGTCTTTTTCATAATAACAATCACCTGCTTTTAAGCAAAAGAATGTACATACTTTTTACTTCTATAAATATTCTAACAAACCTAAGAAATTTCTGTGCAAAATAACTTTTTAAAAGGTTATGTATTATATGCTTTTTTTGTGTGCAATGAAAAATGGCGTCAATGATATACCTCATCAACACCAAAACTTCTTAGAGCCTGTTCTATCTTACTTATCGCCTTTGTTACGAATAATAAAGCCTTGCCTTTTTTCAGAGCTAGTCCCACGTTTTTTATGATCCCGATGATCCTTGTATCGACGATCTTTATCACGATAGTTCCATCCATCTCGCTTACGATTATCTTTACGAGAATGCCAATTATCGCGACCAGAGTAGTTTGTGCGACGATTATTATTAATACGACGTCTGCGCTCAGGCAATGGACGCTCTGGAGTGATCGTAATCTTGGCTTGATCTTGTGGTAATGCTGCAAGCATACTTAACAAATAAGCTGCTATTTCTTCTGCAGAATGTTGCGTTAATAATTTTTCTGCAGCTACTCCATACTTCTCAAGTAAATCTTCTTTTGCTTCAATTTTCATTGCAACTTCTTTAAAAGCAGCCCCTAGTGCTCCGCGAAATGCTTCTGAATCAGTTGGCGGGCGCAATGGTGACATTTTTTTCTTTGTTAAATGCTCAATCGTATGAAGATAGCTGATCTCATTTGGTGTAACAAAAGTTACAGACAAGCCTTCTTTACCAGCGCGACCTGTACGACCAATACGATGAACATAAGACTCTGGATCTTGAGGGATATCGTAATTATACACATGAGTTACACCCGAAATATCTAAACCACGTGCGGCAACATCTGTTGCTACCAAGATATCAAGTGAGCTATTTTTAAATGCTCGCAGCACGCTCATTCGTTTTTGCTGCGTTAAATCCCCATGAATTCCTTCCGCCTTATATCCACGCGCCTCTAAACCATGCGCCAGCTCATCAACCCGGCGCTTCGTCCGACCAAAAACAATGGTCAGCTCAGGTTTTTGAACATCAAACAAACGCGTCATAATATCGAATTTTTCATAATCCTTTGCGCGAATATAATATTGATCAATTAAATCAGCCGTCATTTCCTTCGCCTTAATCTTCACATGCTCAGGCTTTTTCATAAACTGAAGACCAATACGTTTAATCGCATCTGGCATGGTAGCTGAAAATAATAAAGTTTGCCTTGTTGCTGGAACTTTGGCAATGATTGCTTCGATATCATCCAAAAAGCCCATATTTAACATTTCATCTGCTTCATCAAGCACCAACGTAGTCACAGTTTCCAGCTTAATAGTTCGACGATTAATATGATCCAGCAAGCGTCCTGGTGTTCCAACCAAAATATGCGGATGATCCTTTAAAGAACGAATCTGACGATTAATATCTGCACCGCCATATACAGCTTGTACGCGTATTCTTTTTGCTTTTCCTAATCGCCACAACTCTTCTTGTGTTTGAATTGCCAACTCACGTGTTGGTGCAATGACAAGACCTTGCAAGAATTGATCTTTTGCATCGATTTTTTGTAGCATTGGCAAACCAAAAGCTGCTGTTTTTCCTGTTCCAGTTTGCGCTTGACCAATCACATCTTGACCCTTCAGTGCCAAGGGAATTGTTTCAGCTTGAATCGGCGTAGCTTCTTCAAAACCCGCTTTTTCAATTGATTGCAAAATCTTTGTTGATAACCCTAATTCATTAAATTTCAAAATATAAAACTTCCTTTCGATTTTTGTAGGATTTTTTAGCGACATCAAAATCGCTTCTCCACAATTTAACCGAAAAACCATTGATTCAAATATTTCTTGAACACGGTATCAATATCTTACGATAACCTCCCCGTAAAATCATCTTTAAAATTGTAATTTCCGTTTTCTTCAACTTTATTTAACTTTCATCGATTTCTCGGTACCTATAATAGGGTATCATGATATTTACTGCTAAGTCAAACTGCCGAATTGCACGCCAAACACATGAACAACTCCATCCTATAAAACATCATCAAAATCAATTTTTTTTACATTTGAAATAACTGCTTTAAGAACCTGTTAACTTGTCTGTCTATTGATGGATTGTGTTTACCAAGTTTGTAATCAAGCAAAGCTTGAACAAATCGTAAAGAACTTAGAACCTGTTAACGATCTGCCTAAGCTCTGTCAAGCTGACGCTTGCCAATCATTAAGGCAGTTCGCAATTGGAGACAAGCTAACAGGTTCTTAGAAGCTCAAATAAATGTGAAGATTATTAATCGCTTTAACACCTTTCTTTAGGTAAATGGCATGCAGATAAATTACAAATCTAACTATCTTACCGAGTGTGTCCCACCCATCGTAGAATTTGAAAAAAGAACAGCGCCGAAAAATCTGATAGAATTTTTTTGATAAATCACCCATCAGATCAAGAAAGGAGCTGTTCCAAATGAAATTGTAT
>JAIRLR010000048.1 GCA_031259195.1 Streptococcaceae bacterium
TCCATCTTTTCCTCATGTGCTTCTATGACAACGGCCAATATTTCTGATAAAGCAGGAGCAATCGAAATGTTTGAGAAAGCTCGTACTTTTTTGCCAAGAGTGAAAAATATCCTTATGCGATGGCGGATATAAAGGCGCCCTTTCGCAAATAAAATTAAGAATATTTTGAATTGTCCTGTGGAAATCGTTAACAGGCTCTAAGAAAATAACATTTTATCATATTTATTAATAAAAATCTTTTCTACCCAAACTTTCCTGTTATATAATCTTCCGTTTCTTGCTTTTGCGGAGTCATAAAAATCTTTTTCGTTCTGTCATATTCCACTAACTCACCATCTAAGAAAAAGGCTGTTTGATTAGAAATGCGCGAAGCTTGCTGCATATTATGCGTCACAATGATCAATGTATAACGACTTTTAAGCTCCAATAATAAATTTTCAATCTTTCCAGACGAGATCGGATCAAGCGCTGAAGTTGGCTCATCCAATAAAATAACTTCTGAGTTAACCGCCAACACCCGAGCAATGCAGATTCGCTGCTGTTGACCACCAGATAAACCTAAAGCGTTTTGCTGCAGCTTATCTTTTACATCATCCCAAATGCCAACATCCTTTAAACTCTTTTCCACAACTTCATTTAATACTTTTTTATCGCGAATTCCCTTTAAACGCGAACCGTAAACAACGTTTTCAAAAATAGAAAACGGAAAAGGATTTGGCTGTTGAAACACCATGCCAATCTCTTTACGGAGATCAACGACATCAACTCTTGGGCCGTAGATATCTTGGCCATTGTAAAAACAAGATCCCGTAATCGTTACATCCGGCACCAAATCATTCATGCGATTGATCGAACGCAACAAAGTTGACTTACCACTACCTGACGGACCGATCAAAGCTGTAATCTCATTTTTATAAAAATTTAGCGAAATCGACTTTAAGGAGCGTTTTTTGCCATAATATAAATTTAAATCTCGCACGCTAATGATTATTTCTGACTTTTTCATACAAGTAGTCTCCTCTTTTAAGTTAACAGACCTCTACCCAAAATGCCCTGACACATAATCCTCAGTCGCCTGAATCTTCGGTCTGGTAAAAATCTTCTTGGTCTGGTCGTATTCAATAACCTCTCCAGCATAAAAAAACGCCGTATAATCGCTAATCCGCGCTGCTTGCTGCATATTATGCGTGACGATGATAATTGTGTAATCCTTTTTTAAATCCAACAAAGTCTCTTCAACAATCGATGTGGAAATAGGGTCAAGTGCAGATGCCGGCTCATCAAGCAGTAAAATATCCGGTTGCATAGCAATCGAGCGCGCAATACAAAGACGCTGCTTTTGGCCACCAGATAAAGTCAATGCTGATTTATCAAGTTCATCTTTAACCTGATCCCATAAAGCAGCTTTTTTCAGACTTGTCTTGACAATTTCATCTAACTTTTGCTGATCCTTTAAACCAAAACGCTCCAAAGCAAAAGTAATATTTTTACGAATGGACTTGGAAAAAGGATTAGGCCGCTGAAAAACCATCCCGATATGCTTACGCATCGCATAAACATCTACTTTTTTGCTATTGATATCAACATCTTTATAAAAAACCTGCCCCTTAACACTTGCAATTGCGATATTATCACTCATGCGATTAAGTGCTCGCAGATAAGTTGATTTACCATTACCTGACGGTCCGATCAGCGAAGTAATTTTATTTTTTTCAAACTCTAAAGATACGCCTTTAACAGACTCATTTTCGCCGTAGAAAATCCGAAGATCTCTTGTATACAGTGCAACCTCTTTTTCTTGATGAGAAAGAGAGATAATATTACGCTCATTCCAATTATAATCTATCACGTAATACCTCCTACGCCGAAGTCAACTTTTTATGCAGGCGCTTGCCCACAAAACGTGCCCCAAAGTTAAAAAATAAAACCACTAAGATTAAAACGGCAGAAGAACCTGCAGAGACAAGATCTCTGTCAGGTGTTAGTCCTTCAGAGTTCACCTTCCATATATGCACTGCTAGTGTTTCTGCTTGACGAAAAATACTAATCGGCGAAGTGACGCTTAAAGGATTCCAATTTGACCAATCTAAAGGCGGCGCAGACTGTCCTGCTGTATAAATCAACGCTGCTGCTTCACCAAAGATCCGACCTGAAGCTAAAATCACACCCGTAATCATCCCTGGCAAACTCTCCGGAACCACCACATGCAACACTGTTTCCCAGCGCGATAAACCTAAAGAAAAACCAGCTTCGCGCTGCGTAAAATGCACCGAACGCAAAGATTCTTCAACATTTCTTGTCATCAGCGGCAGATTAAACACTGTGAGTGCTAGCGCACCTGAGAAAATGGAAAAACCATAACCCATCTTCACCACAAAAAGTAAATAGCCGAATAAACCAACCACTACTGAAGGCAAGGAAGATAAAATCTCAATCGTTGTCCGAACTGCATCTGTCAGCCAATTTTTCTTTGCATATTCTGCCAAGTAAATCCCCGCACCTAAAGATAGTGGCAAGCTAATCAGCATGGTAATCAGCAGTAGATAAACTGAGTTAAACAGCTGAATGCCAATTCCGCCACCAGATTCATAAGATTTTGCTGGTTTAGTTAGAAAATTAAACGATAGATGAGGCAGACCCTGCGCTAGAATATAAAGAAGAAGTGAAGCCAAAATCACCATAATAAATAAAGAGATAGCATAAAGAACCGCGGTAAAAAGCCGATCCCATTTCTTTGGACTCATGACTTGAGTGATCCTCTCTTTTCGATCATTCGCATAACAATATTGAAAACTAAGCTCATTATTAGCAATAACAAAGCTAACGACCATAAAACATTATTTTCCAGCGTATTCATCACTGTATTGCCAATCCCCATCGTTAAAATAGAGGTTAGAGTTGCCGCTGGTGTTGTTAAACTGCTAGGTAAAATAGCAGCATTGCCGATCACCATCTGAATAGCTAGCGCTTCGCCAAAAGCACGAGCCATGCCAAAAACCACCGCTGTTAAAATTCCTGAAGATGCTGCATGTAAAAGCACCCGCCAAATCGTTTGCGCGCGCGTTGCCCCAAGTCCTAGAGATGCTTCGCGATAGTGTCTTGGCACCGCTTTTAGAGCATCGACTGTCATGGAAGTAACCGTTGGTAAAATCATTATAAATAAAACAAACGTTCCCGATAAAATACCAAAGCCAGTCCCACCAAAAATGCTTCGAATCATCGGGACAATTACAGCCAAGCCAATAAAGCCATAAACAATCGAAGGAATTCCCACCAAAAGTTCAATCACAGGTTGCAAAATCTTAACACCGCGTTTTGGAGAAATTTCGGTCATAAACACCGCTGCCCCGATGGCAAAAGGCGTTGCAACTATTGCTGATAAAAAAGTGACCAAAAAGGATGTAACAATCATCGGCAAGGCTCCGACTAAAAGTTGCCCGTTTGCCCCCACTTGCCCTGGACTCCAACGTAAGCCAAACAAAAAAGAAAAAACATTTACCTTATTAACAAAAAAAGTCGCGAATCCTTTGCTGGCAACAAAACAAATAATCAAGCCAACCACTAGCATTATCAATGAAATGCAGATAAAACTGATAAACTTACCAAAGTTTTCCATCTTTGATCGCTTTGATTTGGATAACAGCTCCGTCTTTATATCTTTCACGCCAAAAAATCCTCCAGTTGTCTAGGCTATTATCTTTTTACAATTTTTCCATCTGCGTCACGATCTACTTTCATCGCCGTCATCGGAATATAACCCAGCTTCTTCACTAATGTATTTTGCACCTTAAAGCTAGTGACATAGTCCAAATACTGCTTCGTTAAAGACTTTGGCTTGGGCTGCCCCTTCGTATACATATGCTCATATGACCAAATAGGCCACCTGCTTTGCACAACATTTTCTGCTGTTGGTTTTATCCCATCGATGCTTAACTTTACCATATCCTCTGGAATATAAGAAAAGGCTAGATAACTAATAGCTCCTGGTGTATCTTGCACAATTTGGCGCACCATTCCGGAAGATTCTTCCTCCTGTGCTAAAATTGACGCCTCTTTACCAAAAACACACTTCTCAAAAGTCAAACGCGTACCCGAACCTGGTGCACGATGAATTGGCACAATTGGAATATCTCTGCCACCAAGTTTCTTCCAACTCCAAACCTTCCTTGAAAAAATTTTCTTTAACTGAGCTAAGGTAAGATTTTTAACATTTGTATATTTATTTACCACTACAGCAATACCCGTAACACAAACTTTATGATCCACTAACTGACTAGCGTCAATGCTTGATTTTTCCTCAGCAAACACATCAGAGTTACCAATTTCCACAGCCCCAAATTGTACCTGCGATAAACCTGTTCCGCTACCGCCACCTTGCACAATGACAAACTTTCCCATATGAAGACTGCTAAAGCGCTCGGATGTCACTTCCGCCAGAGGCTGTAAAGACGATGAGCCAACAGCTGTAATTGACTCTCCTTTATCAATTTTATAACAACCACTAAGACAAAAAACACTTAATACAGCAAATAAAAAAGATATTAGTTTTGGTTTCATAAATCTCCTAATTAGACCTCCTGCGAAATTAATTTTTTAGTTCAAAATTATAAATTCCTGCCATAAGAACCTGTTAACTTGTCTGTCTATTGATGAATTGCGTTTACCAAATTTGTAATCAAGCAAAGCTTAAAACAAATCGTAAGGAACCCGACAGGCAGGGCAACAGCATTTACTTTTTTTCATAAAACCGCAATAATAAACTTATGAATATACAAAAACTTAAAATGGAGATAAAATCTCTTAAAGAC
>JAIRLR010000070.1 GCA_031259195.1 Streptococcaceae bacterium
AAGTAGCACGGTAATTGAGGTTTTTACTTTTGGAACAAAGTTTCGTTGTGTATAGAGAAAAGTAAGTACCAAGTATAAGGTACGCGAAACAAGCGGAAAGTAAATGCTGTCGCCCTGCAAATATCGTCCGCTTAACAGGAGGAACTGCACGAATTGAGAGTTTTATCGTGTTTAGATATTAAAAAATAAGGAGTGATTTTTTATGAAAAAGAAAATAATATTTTCTATTGTGTTAACGTTTATGCTAGTTACAGTTAGTTATTTTTCATGCATTAATGTACAAGGAATGACAGTTCAACTGGAAAATTCATTGTTTTTACCTAACGAACATTGGCTTGTTCAAAAAATTGTTCAACGTTTAGATGGTAAAAAGTATACAAATTTTTTTCAAGAGGCACAATTATGCTCCCAGATTTTCAACATATAATTATTGGTAAAAATGGTCCAAATAAAGCTTTAACAGATTCAAAAGGATGTGCAGGAATTCGAATTCCTTTAAAACCAGAAACCGGTGGCAGCTATAAAGATTGTATAGAAAAAGGAGGCGGACATGTTAACTTAGGCGCTGTATTCAAAAAACAACAAAAAAAACGAATTAAATCAAGAAGATTTGATTGGTTTTATTGATGGAAGTACTTCTTATGGAATTAGTCAAAAAGAAATTGATGCAAAAATGGATAATGCTTTGCAAAGTGCAGCAAATGCGCCCTATGTTTGGCTAAATACTGATGAAGGCGCAAAAAGAGAATTGGTAGGAATTGATGGCGGTCCATTTTTTGGTTACTTAATAACTAGTGAAAATGGTCAAGAGGTATTTTGGAGTACGAATAATTATTGTCGATTAGGCATACGTGAAAACACCTTTATGGATTGGCAGATTGTTAGAAGCAGATTGGAATTTCCTATAATATCTAGCCCAGGTTGTTATAGTTAAAGCCTGTTAACTTGTCTGTCTATCGATGAATTGCGTTTACCAAATTGTAATCAAGCAAGCTCAAAACAATTTGATAAACCTGCCAGTTTTTTTTGAGAAATTTTTATGCATTTCTAGGAAAAAATTTAAGGATACGTGGTGCTAAACCTGCGTTTTTTGCCTCAAATTGTGAAAAAATAGCTCAAAAATTCACTTCGCTAGAGATCGTTAACAGGCTCTAAGGAACTTAGGCAGGTCTTTTGACGAAAAAGTGCCAGAAAAGTCACACCGAGTAGGTACGTCCTGCCTAAACTCTGTCAAGCTAACGCTTGCCAATCGTTAAGGCAGTTCGCAATTACGGAGACAAGTTAACAGGTTCTAAAAGATATTTCAGTGGAAATTAATTTAATGAAAGGCGAAGTCGTTTGCTTATTTATTGAAGAAAGAGTGTGATTTTAAACTGTAAAGTTATAGCAATTTGCGAAAAGTTAGGCATGGATGATTTGAGTAAATTGTGTAAGCTTATCCAAAATTTTTATTTTTAATAATGCCAAACTTTAGATTTACACTCTTTTTAATTTTAAATCTTTTTCCCATTATGAAAATTCCTTATATGCAACATCGATCGTTTCATTTATATCAATATTTTCAGCAATGGTTCCCTGATTTTCAGCTTTTCGAAAGTGAGATAAGAATTCAATATTTCCCTTCCTACCAGTGATGGGTGAAAAGTTTAGATTCAACACATCAAAGTTCAGTTTCACGGCAAATTGCAAAACATTTTGGAGAACTTGTTTGTGAATTTTTTGATCACGCACAATGCCTTTTTTGCCAACTTGCTCTTTTCCTGTTTCAAACTGCGGTTTTATTAAGGCCATCACATCGTCATTATTCTCTAAGATTTTATATAAAGGCTCTAGAATTAGTCTTAGCGAAATAAAAGAAACATCAATGGTGACAATATTCGGCAAACTTTGCGTAAAGTCTTCTGGTTTAGTGTAGCGAAAGTTCATTTTTTCCATCACAATCACGCGCGGATCTTGACGAATTTTCCAGTTAAGCTGGTTTACGCCAACATCTAAAGCGTAAACGAGTCTTGCTCCATTTTGCAAAGCAGCATCAGTAAAGCCACCTGTTGAAGCACCAATATCCAATACAACTTTATCTTTAACACTCAAAGCAAAAACTTCTAAGGCTTTAGCAAGTTTTACTCCACCACGCGAGACATAAGGGAAGATTTCTCCTTTGATGCGAAGTGATGTTTTTTCGGAAATCTTTTCGCCTGGCTTATCAAAACGCTCACCTGTTGAAGCAGCCACCACTAAACCAGCCATAATTGCACATTTTGCCTTCTCACGAGTGGGAAATAAACCTTGTTTTACTGCTAAAATATCTACTCGTTCTTTTTTCACTTACGATACCTCTACTTTTAAGGTGTATACAAATTGCTGCAATAACTCACCATTAAAAGTTGGTTGTATTTTTTCGACAGATGCAATGGCTGCACTAGCTTTTGTAATCTCTTGCCCTAAAGCCTCTTTTGCTTCCGTCAAACCTAAAAGCAAAGGATAAGTGCTTTTTTTCATGGCAATATCTTTACCGGCCGTTTTGCCTAACTTTTCAGTGGTTTGGGTAATATCTAAAATATCATCGCAAATCTGAAAGGCTAGTCCAAAGCTCTCTGCATAAGTTAGAAAATGTTCTGCTATTTTTTTGGTGATAACTTTATCTTGCTTTTGCTCTAAAAATTGCGTGAGCAAAAGACCTGCCTTTACTGCATAAGAAAATAAAGCACCTGTTTTCAATCGATGCATCTTTTGCATTTTAGCTAACGGTAAGTTCTGTCCTTCACCTTGAATATCTAATACCTGCCCACTAACCATGCCAGGTGCGCCAGCAGCTTTTGCAAGTGATTTCACCAACTTAAATCCAAGTTTTTCATCTGGAGTATTTTGTGTTAAAACTTGAAAAGCAAGTGTCAATAAAGCATCTCCTGCTAAAATAGCTACTCTTTCGCCATAAACTTTATGATTAGTTAATTTGCCTCTCCTGAAATCATCATTATCCATTACTGGCAAATCATCATGAATTAGTGAGTAGGTGTGAACCAGCTCAATAGCGCTTGCCATCTTTAAAATTTCTTCGTCTATTTCCCGCTTAAAAGAAGTCAGAACAGCCAGTGTTAACAGTGGACGAATGCGCTTGCCTCCAGTTGTAAGTGAATAAAGCATAGCCTTTTTTAAAAGTTTAGGAGCTTTTAGCTTTTCCACCAGCTTAAAAAGTGTTTTATCGATTAGTGGCCGGCAGTGGTTTTGAAAATCTGTAAGCGTTTGCTCCATGCTTACTCACCTTCTTCAAAAGGCACTTCTAAACCTTCTTCATTCATAGTTTTGGCTAAAGTTTTTTCAGCTTTTTTTAAAATATCTGTCAACTCTTTGCTTAATTTCATTCCTTGTTGAAAAGTTTTTAATGCTTCTTCTAGCGGAACCTCTCCTTGCTCTAACTTGCTAACAAGTGCCTCCAGCTCGCTAAGAGACTCTTCAAACGTTTTTGCCATTCATTTTTCCTCCATCTATTTTTTGATAAATAAATCCACACAGAAATCATTCCCACTCCACCGTTGCTGGTGGTTTAGAGGTAATATCGTAAACAACGCGATTAACATGTGCGACTTCATTAACAATTCGCACGGAAATTTTTTGCAAAACATCCCAAGGAATTCGCGCAAAATCTGCGGTCATCCCATCAATTGAAGTAATGGCACGAATGGCTAAAGTGTAATCATATGTTCGAGTATCTCCCATTACCCCAACTGAGCGCACGCCTGTGTTAACTGTAAAATACTGCCAAATATCACGATCAAGTCCCGCAAGGGCAATTTCTTCTTGTAAAATCGCATCAGAAACGCGTATTACCGCTAACTTTTCTTTAGTAATCTCACCCATTACACGAATGGCAAGTCCTGGACCTGGAAAAGGTTGACGCCAAACAATTTCATCTGGCATGCCAAGCTGTAATCCTAGTGCTCGCACTTCATCTTTAAATAAAGTATTTAGCGGCTCGATTAACTCAAATTGCATATTCTCTGGCAAACCAGCAACATTATGATGGGATTTAATCGTTTGCGCTGTTTCGGTACCTGATTCAATCACATCTGTATAAAGCGTTCCTTGTGCTAAAAAATCGACACCTTTCAACTTTGAGGCTTCATCATCAAAGACATACACAAACTCATTGCCAATAATTTTGCGTTTCTTTTCCGGATCACGCACATCTGCAAGTTTACTTAAAAAACGCTCACTTACGTCCACTTTAATAATATTTAAACCAAACTTTCCACCTAAAGTGTTCATTACTTGCTTAGCTTCGCCTTTACGCAACAAGCCATGATCGACAAATATCGAAGTTAGCTGATCGCCAATCGCCCTTTGCAATAAAACACCAACAACTGAAGAATCGACTCCTCCGGACAAACCGAGCAAAACTTTCCGCTTACCAACTTTTTCACGAATTTTTTTAATTTGCAACTCAGTAAAATTCTCCATCGACCAATTACCAGATGCTTTGCAGACATCAAAAGCGAAGTGACGTAATACTTTTTCACCATACTTTGAGTGATGCACTTCCGCATGAAACTGGATGCCGTAAAACTTTCGTTTAGGGTCTTGTATGGCTGCAATCGGGCAATCTTTGGATGTTCCGATCACTTCAAAACCCTCTGGGGCTTTTGTCACTAAATCTCCATGACTCATCCACACTTGCTGCTCCTTTGGGATAGCTTGAAACAAAACTGCCTCATCGCTTGTAACATGTAACGACGCTTTTCCGTATTCACGATTTACTGCAGGTGCAATTTTTCCACCCAAACAATTTACCAACAATTGCATCCCGTAACAAATCCCCAAAATCGGAATTCCCAGCTGAAAAATCTCCTGATCAATTCCAAAAGCATCCTTGTCGTATACAGAATTTGGTCCACCTGAAAGAATAATCCCAAAGGGCTTGATTTTACGTACCTCATTGGCGGAAATTTTATGACTCAGCAATTCTGAAAACACACCAAATTCACGAATTCTGCGCGTAATTAGCTGATTGTACTGTGATCCATAGTCTAAAACAATAATTTTTTCTACATCATTCATTTCATCTGTAATTATCGTCATTAATTTCCCTTTCTAATATTTTCTTAAATACAGCTTATCAATCACATGAGCTAAACCTTTATGTAAAATTACATCTGCCCGGCTGCGTGTAGGTAAAATATAATCTTTCAAGTTTACTAAATTTACATTTTGCCAAACTTTCAACGCTTCTTTAATTGCCTTTTCTCTTGGCCACTGAGTATAACGATAGTAAAAGTTATCCGATCTTTTTTGGGCATATTCCAGCAGCTGTTCAAAACGTTCTAGATACCAAGTTTCAATCATTTTTTTTTCTGCGTCCACGTAAATTGAAAAATCAAAAAAATCGCTTACATAAATATTTTGGTTTTGCGGCAGCTGAAAAACATTGATTCCTTCCACAATCAAAACATCTGGTCGATTTAAAGTAATTTTTTCACCATTTACAATATCATAAGCCTCATGCGAGTAAACCGGGGAAGAAATCTCTTCTTTGCCCGCTTTAACATCATGTAAAAAAATTAACATTCTTGCCATATCATAACTTTCAGGAAATCCTTTGCGCTCCATCAAGTTACGTTTGTGAAGCTCAGCATTTGCATATAAAAAACCATCTGTTGTGATCAGCTCTACCTTTAAGCGTTGAAAAGTGCGACTTAAAAGTTTTTGCAGCAAACGAGCGATGGTTGACTTACCAACGGCGACACTTCCTGAAATGCCAATAATAAATGGCGGTACTTGCAAAAAACGATGCAAAAACAATCCTTTGGTTACAGACAGCGATTTATAATTTTGGCGATAAACTTCAATTAAGTGCGTCAACGGCATATAGATTTCTTGCACATCTTGCAGAGAAATCGCATCATTTAAAGACTTAATTCCCTCTAACTCTTCTGCTGATAAAGGCGCTTCTTCCTGCACTGCAAATTGATGCCAATCAGCTCTTGAAATCATATCAAAACAAACAAAATCATGAAAATTACTCACTTTTCTTCCTTCTCAATTAAAATATATTCTGCAAAAAGTTTATTAGAACCTGTTAACTTGTCTCAAATCGCGACTTTTTTGGTAATTTTTTGTTTTTTTTCGTTAAAAGACCTGTCGGGTTCTTTACGATTTGTTCAAGCTTTGCTTGATTACAAATCGTTAGAACGACAGCCTCGAAATAGCCTCGCTAAACCTGCGTTTCCGATGAAAGAAAACTTCGTTTTCTCTTAGAGCCTGTTACCTAAAAGCTTATGCTTAGCCTAGAAATGCACAAAAATTTCTTAGAGCCTGTCCAAGATTTCTAATGAAATGAATTTTTGAGCTATTTTTTTACAATTTGAGGCAAAAAACGTAGGTTTAGTGGTGCTAAATCGAGGCTCCCGTTCCTTGCGATTTGTAATCAAGCAAAGCTTGAAACA
>JAIRLR010000128.1 GCA_031259195.1 Streptococcaceae bacterium
AAGTAGCACGGTAATTGAGGTTTTTACTTTTGGAACAAAGTTTCGTTGTGTATAGAGAAAAGTAAGTACCAAGTATAAGGTACGCGAAACAAGCGGAAAGTAAATGCTGTCGCCCTGGAATTATATCGGTTTTTTAAGAACCTGTTAACTTGTCTGTTTATTGATGAATTGCGTTTACTAAGTTTGTAATCAAGCAAAGCTTTTGAACAAATCGTAAAGAACTTAGAACCTGTTAACGATCTGCCTAAACTCTGCCAATCTAACGCTTGCCAATCGTTAAGGCAGTTCGCACCGAGTAGGTACGTCCTGCCTAAATTCTGCCAATCTAACGCTTGCCAATCGTTAAGGCAGTTCGCAATTGGAGACAAGTTAACAGGTTCTTAGATACAACTAGCTGTCTTTTAATGATTTTTTTGTTTAACAAAGAGAATAAAAACACTTATCGTCTTTTTTATGTTCTATAATTAAATTAAATAGAAAAAAATAAAGTGTTTTTTGATAGCTTGAGGAGGATAAAAATGAAGGAAAGTTACGAAATGTACTATGGTGAGGTATTTAGGGCTTTTCGCATAAGAAAGAGGATTTCGGAAAAAAGAGCTTATGAAGGCGTTTGCAGCAGATCAACGCTGCGAAACTTTGAAATGGGTAGAAGAAAGATTAGTATTAATAAATTAATTGGTTTGTTAGAAAATATCGAAGTTACTGAGGCAGATTACTTTGCAGCGGTTAAGAACTATAAGCTAAGTAAAAATGAAAGATTTCTTAAAGATGTGTTTCACTTTTATCGAATAAATGATCATAATGCGCTGCAAGCGATGTTAAAGGCAAAACGTTTATCTTTATCTCGACGATGGAATGATGTTAATCATCTGCATATTCTCCTGCTTTATGTTTTTCTTGATGAACTTAAGCCAGATTTTCAGATTTCGCAAAAGGAGCTGACTAGGGCTTCAAAGTATTTCTCTAGTTTGGATAAATGGACTTATCATGAAATAACTTTGTTTGGCAATCTTGCTCATGTTCTAACAATGGGATTGGTAAGTTCAGTCATAGATGGTTTTCTTAAGCAAAAAGAAACCTTATTTGCAGATAGAATAATGAGAGGTCGTTTGATTAGAACATTATTAAATGCTTCATATTCATTTATCGGGCAGAAAAATCTTGATGAAGCAGGCTATTTTTTGAATCATGCAGAATCTTTAATGGCAACACAAAAGAAAGAAGATATTATCTTTGAACATTATATGTTGAAATTTATGAAAGGGTTTTATTGCTTGGTTGATGGCGATGTAGATGAAGGGCAAGAGTCAATGAAAGCTGTCATTAATCTTTTTAAAATCATTGAAATTCCAGAGTTAGTAGAACGATATAAATATTACTACAAAAAGGCGATGAAGCAAGTTAAAGCTGAAACGGAGGAGTAAGTATTTTTAATTGGGGGGGAATTTTTTTATCTAATAACTTTCTCAGAAATTCCTGAGAGTTGGTTATAAACATGAGATAACTTTATTTTTTTGTTACCGTTGATGTACCTCCATATCTTATGTTTATGCCAGCTGCCAGGAGTTTCTTAGAAGTCTTAGAAACTTTCCGAGTTGTTTGCTTTTTAGCGAGACAAGTTAACAGGCTCTTAGAAACTTCTTTTACGCAGTTCATTTAGCATTTCCACAAAAATATCTGGTAAAGGCGCCGTGAAAGATAAGAATTTTTCCGTTTTTGGATGATTAAAACCTAAAACTTGGGCATGCAAAAACTGGCCATTACCTTTTAATGTTTTACGCGGGCCATAAGTAAAATCCCCTGCTACTGGATGGCCAATATAGGTCATATGTACTCGAATTTGATGCGTTCGTCCTGTTTCTAACTGCAATTCAACTAACGTATAATCGCCAAAGCGCTCCAAAATTTTAAAAAAAGTTACAGCTGATTTGCCGTTTGCAACAACCGCTTGCTTTTTGCGATTTTCCCTACTACGAGCAATCGGCGCCTCAATTTTACCTGTATCATGCGCAAAGTCTCCGTGAACTAAAGCGATATATTTACGCAATAAAGTATGATTTTTTAGTTGCTTTGCTAAAGCTTGATGTGTTTGATCATTTTTAGCCACCATCAACAGTCCCGATGTATCTTTATCAATTCGATGTACGATCCCAGGGCGATAAACCTCATTAATGCTTGAAAGGTTATCAACATGATATAAAAGCGCATTCACTAATGTCCCTGTCACATGCCCCGCTGATGGATGAACAACCATTCCCTGCGACTTATTTACCACTACCACATCATGATCTTCGTAAACAATATCAAGAGGAAGATTTTCTGGCTGAACATTTAAAATCGTCACCTCAGGAAGGGTTACTTCTACCAGGTCATCCGCAACAACTTTATAATTAGGCTTGATAGTCACATCATTCACTTTTACTTGTCCATTTTTCAGCCAATTTTGAATCTGCGAGCGAGATTTTTCTAACTTTTCCGCTAAAATCTTATCTATTCTCCCAAATTCATCTTTAATGACAAAATTTATCTCTTCCATACTTAAGACGGCGATCCTTTTCTATCTATAATAAAGGTATAGATCATTAATAAACATACACCGACTACCAAATAGCTATCGGCCATATTGAACACAGGAAAATCGATAAATTCTATTTTAAACATATCAATCACATAACCATGCCATATGCGATCAATAAAATTACTCACTGCTCCAGAAAACATTAACAATAAAGCAATATTCAGCCATCTTGACTGCTGCATTGAACGCCAAAAATAATAAAAAATCACACCTGCCGCAATAATCGTAATAAATGTCAAAAGACACATATGCCCATTCAGTAAATTCCAAGCCGCTCCGTTATTATGAACATAAGTGATGCCGAAAACTTTAGGAATGAATGTCATATTTTCGCCTAAAGAAATATTTTGATTAATTATAATTTTCAGCAACTGATCTATGGAAATTAAAAACGCCGTAAAAGATAACATTATAATATACTGTGCTCGTTGCTTGCTCATAAAATCTTCAATTCCTTACATCAAATCACCTTCAACTAAAGATAACAAATCTAAATTTTCTGGCTACAAAACAAATTTTTAGTAATTCCTAGAATTTTTATCCTAACTCTACAATCCTAGAACAATTTTTAGAAACTTTTGGATCATGCGTTACGATGACAACCGTTTTTCCTTTCTTATTCATTTCTTTTAACAAATTTAACACCTCATCACGATTCTTGGAATCTAAAGATCCAGTTGGCTCATCATAAAAAAATTTCACTTGGTTTGATCAATACCCTTGCAATGGCTACTCTTTGTTGTTCCCCACCAGAGAGTTCATGTACTTTTCTTTTTTCGTATCCTTTTAGACTAACTTTGCTCAAAGCCTTTGAAAGAATGATTTGTTTTTCTTGTTTGCTAGCTTTACTATATTTTAAAGCTATTTGTAAATTTTCTTCAACTTGTTTCTGTTTCAATTAGTGCAAAATTTTGAAATAAATAGCTTATTTTCTCGCGAATATTTTTTGAAGCTTTTTTTGTATTCGTTTTGATATTTTTCTCTCCCAAAAGTAAATATTAGACCTCCGCATAAATTAAACTTTTAATTCAAAATTTATAATGGCACAAATAAGCGTCATTCGTAAGCCAAACTTTTTCTACGATTTCGATATTTATTAGCAACGATTTTAAAAACTTTAATTTTAGCATTGATGTTTTCTATTAGAACTCTAACCTTTGACAGCTCTTTATTTTCAATTTTCTCTTTGTTTGAAAGATCTTTATTTCTTGGTTTTTTCTTTGGTATTTCGCTGTTTTTATGTAATTTGGAAATGCCTTGATAGCCACTATCAGCTTTGATTTTTATATCTTCTAAGAACCTGTTAACTTTTCTCCATAATTGCGACTTTTTTGGAAATTTTTTACCTTTGTAAGAAATTTTGAGAACAAAATTTCTTTTATCCATTACCTAGAAGCGGTGCTTCTAGCATCAAAAAGCCTCGATTTAGCACAGCTAAACCTACGTTTCCGGTGAAAGAAAACTTCGTTTTCCTTTATCCATTACCTGAAAACTTATGCTTAGCCTAAAAATGCATAAAAATTTCTCAAAAAATCCATCAATAGAGAGACAAGTTAACAGGCTCTAAGAGTCACCATTAACATAGATTCAAGCGAAAGTTTGGGTTTTTTGCCACGTCTTTTGTGTTTTTTTCGATAATCTTCTTGTATAATTTTAAGCATCTCTGCAAAAGTTTGCTTTTTAACCCCGATTAATTGTTTGAAGTCTTGCGGGGACAGTTTCATAGCTTTTTCATAATTATTCATTTTCATCATCTCCAATAATTATTGAAGATAAATTTACAAAGGTTGGCTTGTATGAGTCAGGTCAGTCAGTTAATGGTCTTTCTAAAGAGTTTGAAGTGAGCGCTAGCACGCTTTACAAGTGGATTGACTTGTATGCCAAAGACGAGCGGACTGGCACAAACGCTGAACTCAAAGCGATGCGAAAGGAGATTACAGAACTTAAACAAGCAAACGACATCTAAAAAAAGCTATCTTTATCTTGAACAACAAGTAGGTCGGCAAGATAAAATCAACTTGGTTAATTACGTCAAGCACTCTCACCCGATTCAAAAAATCGTGAAAACGCTTGGCATCAACCGTTCGACCTACTATGCTAAATGCAATCACAAGCCTAGTCAAATAGAAATCGAGAATGCAAATCTGACAGCTGAATCCAAGCAAATTTATGGTGCGCCAAAGATTCACTTTATCTTGAAGAAAAATCACAAAACCTTATCCTTAAAGCGAGTGCAAAAGGCAGACATCAGATCCAAGGCCATCAAGAAATGGCGTGCGGTTGGTAAGCAAGGACCGGTTATAGCTCACGAGAACTTGCTTAAACAGGATTTTACCACCACCTCACCCAATCAAAAGTGGGCACAGATATCACTTATATCCATACGACACATGACGGCTGAACTTATCTGTCAAGCATCATGGACCTTCACACCCACAAGATTATTGCTTGGGATTTGGGCAAACGAATGACGGCTGAACTCGTTGTCAAAACGCTGAATAAGGCGATTTCAGGAACTAAAAGCGACTGGTCAGATTTGACGATTCAAACGGATTTAGGCAGTCAATATACGGGTGCTAAATTTAACCAAGTGCTTGTGAAACAGGCAATCAAGCACTCCTACAGCCGCAAGGGTACGCCTTATGACAACATCATGATTGAGGCTTTCCACGCTATTTTGAAGAAAGAGGAAGTTTACCACAGCACTTACAAGACGCACGAAGAAGCGCAACTCGCGATTTTTCGTTATATTGAGGGTTTTTATAATACACGCAGAATTCATAGCAGCTTGGGATATTTGACGCCTAATCAGGCTGAGAAATTAGCCTTGGCTGCTTAAGCGAAAATTTATACGATTTTGTGTCTAAATTAGACCTCTTGCGAAACTAGATCCATGAAAATTGCGTTTCTTTTTCCCTGATATTTCGTCAAAAAGCCTCGCAATAGCACCGCTATTCTTGCGTTTTTTTCCTTATCTCAGGAAAAAATTGAACACAATTTTTAATCATGTCCTAGTTTCGCAAGAGGTCTATTATTGACATAGGTTCACCTCCAGAACAAATAAATATTTTCATCAAATTTTTCCCTCCAATTGGGAATTATACATACCAAAATACTTGCCTTTCTTTTTCATTAGCTCATTGTGATTTCCAAATTCTAAAATTTGCCCCTTTTCCATGTAATAGATTCGATCAACAGAAATAATAGTAGATAATCTATGAGCGATAATTATTTGGGTAGGGATTAAATTTTTTAGGGATTCTACAATTTTACGTTCTGTTAAATAGTCAAGAGAGGCTGTAGCTTCATCTAACAATAACAAAGAACCTCCATTTAAGATTGCTCTGGCAATAGCAATTCTCTGTTTTTGACCACCGGATAAATTACTGGTTAAACTGGAAATTTTGGTATTTAATCCAAGAGGGAAATTTTCAATATCATTTTCTAAACCAGATTTTATCAAAACTTTTTGCAATTCCGTTTTAGATACTTCTTTTTCAAAAGTCATATTATTTAAAATAGTATCTTCTAGTAAAGCAAAATTTTGAGGAACAAAACAAATTTCATTCCTTAGAGAATTAATATTAATATCCTTCATATTAATTCCGTTAATAATTATTTTTCCATAATTAGGCTTATATAAACTTGCAATCAGTTTTAAAATAGTACTTTTACCTGATCCAGATGGGCCTACTAGTGCAATTCGTTCTCCTTTTGATACGGTAAATGAAATAAATTTTAAAACTTCATTAGATGAAGTGGAATATTTTAATCCAATATTATTAAATTCAATACGATCAATCTGCTCAATATTAACGCCCTTTTCATTTATATATTCTAGTTTGGAATCATAAATATCGTTTATTCTTTCTAAAATAGTTTTAATTATTTCTATATTAGTTGCATTTTGAAATAATGTTGTAGATCTTTGTATGATCCTGTCCCCTCCATCGTGGAATTTCGTCAGCACCGAAACCTCATTAAGCAGTTTTAATTTTATCTTTGTGTTTAAAC
>JAIRLR010000054.1 GCA_031259195.1 Streptococcaceae bacterium
GTGATTATAAAAAATAATAAAATTGCGGTTGCTTCTGCATACTTGCCATTATCAGAAACAACTTCTATTTCTAAAGATTATGGAACAAGACACAGAGCGGCGATTGGTTTGAGTGAAGTAACTGATTCTATAACAATCATTGTGTCTGAAGAAACAGGTGACATCAGCATTACCCAAAATAATAAGTTCCTATCTAAACTAACATTAGAGAAAATGTTAGAAATTCTAAGTGATGCTTTATTAAAAGATAAAAATGAAGAACTCCCAAATCAAGGCTTTTTCTCCACTTTTTTCAATAAAAAAGAAGGGCGAAAAAAGAAATGAAGAAGAAAAATTTTTTTAACTCCAAAACATTTTATTTATTATTTTCTTTGTTTTTTGCCATTGTGCTATTTCTCAATGCAAATTCAACTAAAATAAAAAATAACGGTTCCGAGAAAACAGCTGAGCAGTATGACATAACTTTAAATGATATCCCTGTACAATTAAAAGTAGATGAAAAGAAATATTATGTTTCTGACTATGATACAGAAGTTACAGTGCATCTAAGCAGCTACAATCGTTTGCGCTTAGATGCAGAAGAGGGCGAAATAACTCGCTCATTTAAAGTGGTTGCTGATCTTACCAAAATAACAGAAGGAACAAAAGAAGTTGAGCTTCATATTGAAGGACTTAATAATAGTGTTGAAGCAGAAATCAAACCTAAAAAAATTAGCGCAACAATCGAGAAAAAAGTAACTAAAAAGTTAGAGATTAAGCCCAACATTACAGACGAACAAATAAGCGAAGGCTTTTCACGTGGAGATATCGAAATCGAACCTAAAACCGTTGAGATTACAACTGGCGAAAGAATATTAAAGGAAATTGATCACTTAGTAGTGGAATTACCTGAAAAAACGGTTTTAGATAATGATTATTCTAATTATTTGCCGGTAAAAGCTGTTAATATTAAAGGGCAGCCACTAAGTATCCAATCTGCACCTAAAGAAGTGAAACTTAACGTTAAAGTTTATAAACCAAGTAAACAGGTAGATTTATTACCTGAGCAACAAGGCTCACTTGCTAAAGGTATTGAACAAGTAAAGATTGTTTTGAATGTAAATAAAGTTAGAATTAGCGGTTTAAAAAACGAAATCGATAAAATTAGCGTTTTACGTCTGCCTATCAAAGTCTCAGACGTAACAGAAAACAAAACTTATACAATAAATTTAAGCAAAATTTATACATCTTATTCAGTTGAGCCACAAACGGTTACCGTAACACTAACACCGATTTTTAAAACGGAGACTAAATCTTCAGATTCAGCAGAAGCAAGTAGCGGTTCAACAGAAAGTTCGCAGCCTTCTAGTTCATAGCTAGACTGTGAGGGAGACAAAATTAATTTGTTTGAAGGAGAATTTAAATAATGGGTAAATATTTTGGAACAGATGGCGTTCGAGGAAAAGCAAATCTAGAGTTAACACCAGAGCTTGCTTTTCGTTTAGGGCGCGTTGGGGGTTATGTTTTAAGTCAGCATTATATGAGCGAGGACAAACCACAAGTTTTTGTTGGACGTGATACGCGTATCTCTGGACAATTACTAGAGCAAGCCTTAATTGCTGGTTTGCTATCTGTTGGAATTGAAGTGTTCCAGTTAGGCGTAATTTCAACACCAGGCGTAGCTTACTTAACCAGGACACAAAAGGCTACTGCGGGAGTGATGATTTCTGCTTCGCATAATCCTGCCTGTGATAATGGGATTAAATTCTTTGGTGGTGATGGCTTTAAATTAGTTGATGAACAAGAGCTAGAAATTGAAGCATTGCTCGATGCAAAGACTGACACATTGCCACGCTTTTCAGCCGAAGGCTTAGGAACTTTAGAAGAATACCCAGAAGGACTTCATAAGTACAATCAATTTTTAATCCGTTCAAGTGAAGAGTCTTTAAATGAAATTAAAGTAGCACTGGACGCTGCCCATGGCGCTACTTCGGTGTCCGTTAATACTGTCTTTGCTGATCTTAAAACAGATTTTAAAACGATCGGCGCTCGTCCTGATGGCTTAAATATCAATGACGGTGTAGGTTCCACTCAGCCAGAAGCTTTAGCAAATTTTGTGGTAAAAGAAGGTATGGATATTGGATTGGCTTTTGATGGTGATGGGGACCGCGTAATTGCTATTGATGAGTTGGGCAATATTGTTGATGGCGATAAAATAATGTTTATCATTGCCAAGTTTTTAAAAGAGCAGAATAAGCTAGCTCAAGATACCGTTGTCACCACCGTGATGAGTAATCTTGGCTTTCATAAAGCAGTTGAGTCCGAAGGGATGAACGGTGTTATCACTGCTGTAGGGGACAGATACGTAGTAGAAGAAATGCGCAAGTCCGGTTATAATCTCGGTGGAGAACAGTCCGGACATATTATTTTTATTGATCTAAACACTACTGGAGACGGAATGTTATCCGGTATCCAATTATTAAATGTGATGAAACAAACAGGTAAAACACTATCTGAGTTGGCGAGTGAAGTGAGCATTTATCCGCAACGCCTTGTTAATATCAAAGTCGAAAACGGTTTAAAACATAAAGCAATGGAAGTTCCTGCTATCAAGGAAATTATTGAAAAAATTGAAAATGAAATGAATGGCAATGGTCGCCTTCTTGTGCGTCCGTCTGGAACAGAGTCTTTGCTACGGATTATGGCTGAAGCAGATAAAGTTGAAAAAGTTGATTATTACGTTGAAACTATCGCTAAAGTTGTACGTCAAGAAATTGGGATTGGAGAATGAGATCGTTAATAGGTTCTAAGAAGGTGCAAATATGAAAAACCGTTTAAAACAATTAAGAGCAATGATGCAAGATAGGAAATTAGAAAGTTTTTTTGCTACTGATCCATTTACAGTACGCTATTTAGCAAACTTTACAGGAACAACTGGCTTTCTTTTCTTTACCTTAACAGATCAATTTTTTATCGTTGATTCACGTTATGGCGAACAAGCAAGTGAGGAAGCTCCAAATTTTGAAATTCTTAAAATCCAAACTAGCAACGACTGGTTTGAAGAAATTTTCAAAATTGTACAGTCAAAAGATATTAAAAATATCGGTTTTGAAACAACGATAATCTACCTTCAGTATCTTCAACTTAAGAAAAGCTTACCTACCAACGCTAATCTTGTCACAACAACAAAGCTCGTTGAAGAAATAAGAGAAGTCAAAAACGAGGTTGAGATTGCGACAATCACCAAAGCTTGTGCAATTGTTGATGCCGCTTTTGATTACATCCTTGGAGAAATCAAACCAGGCGTTGCAGAGATTGAAATAGCAAATAAATTAGAGTTTTTTATGCGTAAGCTTGGAGCAACGAATCTTGCTTTTAGTACTATTGTTGCCAGTGGAGTTCGCTCTTGCATGCCACATGGTGTAGCTAGTAATAAAAAAATAGCCAAAGGAGATAT
>JAIRLR010000059.1 GCA_031259195.1 Streptococcaceae bacterium
CTTTCTTGCTCTCCTCCATGAAGAAAAGGCGCAAAGGTTAAGTCTGCTCTTTTATATAGAAAACCTGTACCTTTGGGTCCATTTAACTTATGTGCAGAAGCACTTAAAAGATCCACTCCTAGCTCTTTAGGATCTATTTGCAGTAAGCTAATTGCTTGCACTGCATCTATATGAAAAACAGCCTGATGATTTCGCAAAATTTTGCCAATTTCTTGAATTGGTAATAAATTGCCTATCTCATTATTAGCAAGCATTATCGACACTAAAATCGTATCTTTCCGCAATGCTTGTTTAAATACTTCAACGGACAAATTTCCCGCTTTGTCCACGGGCAAATAAGTAACTTCAAAGCTAAATTGCTTTTCAAGATATTTTATCGTCATCAGCACAGATGGGTGCTCAATTGCCGTTGTTAGCAAATGTTTTCCCTTATCTTGTTGTTCTAAAGTAATACCAATAATCGCTGCATTATTGCTTTCAGTTCCACCAGAAGTAAAAATAATTTCGTAGTCTTTCACCTGAAGACTCTCTGCAACTTCGCTTCTGGCCTCTGATAACAATTTATGTGCTTCACGTCCAAACTGATGAATGCTTGAAGGATTACCAAAATTTTGTGTTAAAACTTTAGTTATTGCTTGAATCACCAGCGGATTTACCGGTGTTGTCGCTGCGTGATCAAAATAAATAGCATTTTTCATCTTTAGACCTGGCTTTCTTTTCGGGAAAATTCAAAGTGCAATTTTTTCAATGGCAAGTGATGACGATTATAATATTGAACTTTAATCAGATCTTCTTCTAAACTTAAAATAGCATAACTTTTTTCCTTAATAGGGCCGCGCGGTTGCGTAATGCTGCCAGGATTGACAAATAATATTCCTTGGCGTTTTTCACAACTAATGCGATGAAGGTGGCCAAACAAAACAATTGTGGCCTTTTTTTGCTGGGCAGCTAAAGTTAACTGCTCTAAGCCAAAATTTATTCCGTAGCGATGTCCATGCGTTTGCAAAATAAGATCTTGCCCCAAAGTAGTAAGCTGTTCATCTTTAAAGTCGGCAAAATCATTATTACCACCAACAACGAAAAAACTTTGCCAAAACTTTTCATCATTAGAAAGCTCTGAATCTCCATTATGAAATAAAAGATCGACTTTATTTTTATAGCGATCCCTGATATCTTTTACAATTTCGCAATCTCCATGACTATCACTTATCACCAAAATTTTCTTCATTACTTATCAACCATTCTTCCCATCTCTTGAATCTCTGGCAAGTCAGGATAGTCTAATAACGTTTTAACACGATATCCTTTTTCATCAAAAAGATGAGAAAATTCTTTAGCTTTTCCTGCATTATGTGTTGCAATTATAATTGTTTTATCACTTTGTCTATTATCGGCAGCCATAAAGTGCTTTTTATCATCTAATCTTTGCAAATCTACATGATGTACATCTAAGTTGTCTAATCCCAACCAACTTTTGGCAATTTTAGCAAACATTTGCGCAGAACCAGTTGTATAAAACTTATGATGCAATTCTTGGCGTGAACCTTTTGCTTGAATATCAAAATATTCTAATAACAACGAAACATCACTAATCGTCTCTGCTCCGCTGTCGATTAACACAACATCCTCTCCCATCACTGACTGGATAATGGAGTTAAGTAATGGATAATGCGTACAGCCTAAAATTAAAGCATCCGGAGGGGAAAGGCTAAAAGCTTGCAGCGATTCAAATACAACTTTTTTGGCTGTTGGGGAGTGAGCTTGATTGGATTCGACTAACGGTACAAATTTCGGACATGGAACTTCTGTTATTTCTATCTGAGAAGAACGTTTAGAAATAGCGCGCATGTAAGAACCACTTTGAATCGTACCCTTGGTGCCAATCACACCGATATGTTGCTTTTGCGTAGCTTTAATAGCCGCTCTGGCACCTGAAACAATTACACCCACTACTGGAATATCAAGCTTATCTTTGATCTCTTTTAGCGCGGCAGCGGTTACGGTATTGCATGCAATCACTAGCATTTTGATCTGCTTTTTTAATAAAAAATTCGTCAATTCCCAAGCGAATTGCTTAACTTGCTCAAGATCTCTAGGTCCATAAGGAGTACGCGCAGTGTCCCCAATATAAATCACCCGCTCATTGGGCAGCTGTTTTAACAGCTCACGCACCACTGTTAGCCCACCAACACCCGAATCAAAAAAACCTATTGCGTTATTATTCATAATTACTCACTCTATCTTTGCCGTTTTTTTTAATTTTGAAGGTTTTGATTTCTATTTTCAAGCAAGCTGCTAAATTTAGATAACAACTTCGCCTGTTTTAAATACAGGACCCTGATCGCAAACTTTGCATGACTTAGTGCCTGTTGGATCCCTGTTTTTATGACATACGCAGGCATAACAAGCGCCAACACCACACGCCATCCGTGATTCTAGGGAAATAAAAGCATAAGGATGCATTGCAAATTTCTTATCCACCATTTTTAGCATACCACTAGCACCGCAAGCATAAACAGCGTCAGGCGTAAAGTTTTCGGCTTCTAATTTTTCTAACAAATCTCCAACATGTCCATGTACGCCATAACTTCCATCATCTGTGGAGATGCGGACCTCGCCTAAAACACGAAATTTTTCTTCGTAAAAAATTACTTCCTTTGTTGCAAAACCAAATAAATGAACTACTTTCACACTTTTAGTGATTAGCTTTTTTGATAGCTCATAAAGCGGAGGCACACCAATCCCGCCACCAATGATTAACGCGCTCTTTCCTGGCTTTACCACACTGATATCAAAACCATTGCCCAGTGGAGCTAAAATATCCAGAGTATCCCCCTGCTTCATTTTAGAAAAATACTCTGTCCCACAACCTTCAACCCGATAAATGATCGTGCATGTGCTTAACTTAAGGTCAATTTCCGCTAAACTAATCGGACGACGCAGCAGTAAGTCAGGACAAGGCACACGAAGATGCAAAAATTGCCCAGCTTGCTTCATTTCTTTCACTAACTTACCAGCAAGCTTCATCTCAAAAATGGCAGGGGCCAACTTGTGCTGCGAAACAATCCTCATTTCTTCTTGTAAGTGCATTTTTAATCTCCATTTTTTAATGAATTATAATACATCTAGGAAAATTTAACTAATCTGGCCAAAACAACGACATATTTTTAATGAATAGACCTCTTGCGAAACTAGATCCATGAAAATTGCGAACTGCCTTAACGATTGGCAAGTGTTAGCTTGACAGAGTTTAGGCAGGACGTACCTACTCGGTGCGTTTCTTTTTCCCTGA
>JAIRLR010000061.1 GCA_031259195.1 Streptococcaceae bacterium
GATATTGTTAATGCTTATATCGCAGCAGCAACTAAAAAGTCGGATTTAGCACGTACTGATCTAGCAAAAGAAAAAACGGGCATTTTTATTGGAGCTTATGCCATCAATCCGGCTAATGGCAAAGAAATTCCGATTTGGATTGCTGATTACGTTTTAGCAAGTTATGGAACGGGAGCGATCATGGCCGTGCCGGCTCACGATACGCGTGACTTTGAATTTGCTCAGCAATTTGGCTTAGATATTATTCCTGTTTTAGAAGGCGGCGATACTACCAAAGAGGCCTATACCGAAGATGGTGTGCATATTAACTCTGACTTTCTTGATGGCTTAGAAAAAGAAGAAGCTATTGCTAAGATGAATGCTTGGCTTGAGGAAAAAAAGTTAGGGGAGAAGAAAGTTTCTTATCGCTTGCGTGATTGGCTTTTTTCTCGTCAGCGTTATTGGGGCGAGCCGATTCCCATCATTCACTGGGAAGACGGTACAACAACAATTGTTCCGGAAGAAGAGTTGCCATTACGTTTGCCTAAAACTCATAACATTCATCCAACTGAAACCGGAGAGTCCCCGCTAGCCTCTATTGCTAACTGGATCGAAGTTGTTGATCCTACAACAGGTAAGAAGGGGCGCAGAGAAACGAATACAATGCCGCAATGGGCGGGATCATCTTGGTATTATTTGCGTTATATTGATCCGAAAAATCAAGAAGCTTTAGCTGATCCTGAAAAACTAAAGCGCTGGCTGCCCGTTGATATTTACATTGGTGGCGCAGAGCATGCGGTTTTGCATCTGCTTTATGCACGTTTTTGGCATAAATTTCTCTATGATATCGGTATCGTGCAAACCAAGGAGCCATTTCAAAAGTTGTTCAATCAAGGAATGATCTTGGGAATGAGCTATCGCAATAAGCGCGGTGTATTGATTGCAACAGATAAAGTGAAGGAAAGTAATGGTTCATTTTTTAGTCTTGAAACAGGAGAAGAGTTAGAACAAGCTTCGGCTAAGATGAGTAAGTCATTGAAAAACGTTGTCAACCCTGATGATGTTATCGAAAAGTTTGGTGCTGATACTTTGCGTTTGTACGAGATGTTTATGGGGCCACTTGATGCCTTGATTGCTTGGAATGATGATGGCTTAGAAGGAAGTTTCAAGTTCTTGAATCGCATCTGGCGTTTAATTGTCAATGAAAATGGCGAAATGCGAAATAGTATTGTCAAAGAAAATGATGGAAAACTTGATAAGATCTATAACGAAACGGTTAAAAAAGTCACTGAAGACTTTGAACAGCTGCACTTTAACACGGCGATCTCACAGCTGATGATTTTTGTAAATGCGGCAAATAAGATGGAAAAACTATTCTATTATTACATCGCAGGTTTTATTCAATTGCTGGCACCAATTACACCTCATCTTGCAGAAGAATTATGGGAAATTTTAGGAAATCAAGGTGGTATTTCTTACGTCCCATGGCCAAAGTATGAAAAAGCAGCACTAGTTGAAAAAGAAATCGAAGTTGTTTTTCAAGTTAACGGTAAAGTTCGTGCTAAATTCGAAGTTGCAAATAATCTAACAAAGGAAGATCTAGAAAAAATTGCTTTAGCTAATAAAGACATCAAAAAATCAATTGCGGATAAAACAGTTCGAAAAGTAATCACTATACCAAATAAATTGGTCAATATTGTAGCAAACTAAAAAAGCTCATCTGGAATTTTAGTAGATCTGAAATCTTTCTAAAAATCAGATAAGCTTTTTGGTGAGTTGCGAAGAGCTTGAATGCCTGATTCTATCGAATGGACGCTCAAATTTTTGGTGACGAAAATGCCAAAGTCGAGGTTCAAACAGCTTTACTATCTCTATAAAATCAATGACATCTAAAATTTTATCTTCAAACAAAAAAAGAGATTGGTTTCCCAATCTCAGTAAATGATTATTTTTTACAATCTTCACATATACCATAGACTTCCAAGCGATGGTCTTTTATTTGAAATCCTGTTAACTTTTCCGCAGCTTTTTCAATCTCTGTTAAATCAGAATGTTCAAAGTTTACGATCTTGCCACATTTTTTACAAATAGCATGATAATGTGGAACATCTGTAAAATCAAAACGACTTGACGCGTCTCCATAGTTTAACTCTTGAACAAAACCGATTTCAGTAAATAAACGTAGATTGTTATAAACTGTTGCTACACTCATATTTGGAAATTTTATTTCCAATGATTTGTAGATTTCGTCCGCTGTTGGATGAGTTTGATTTTCGATCAAATATTCTAACACTGCATAACGTTGCGGTGTAATGCGAATATTTGCATTTTTCAACTCCTCAATTGCGTCTTTTACTATTGTATGCCCCATGTTTTATACTCCCCTTATCTTGTGCCCTACATTTATTAAAAAAGTTTACTTTAAATGTTATTGAGAATTCCCTCAATTGAACTAAGAACCTGTTAACTTGTCTTTGTAATCGCGGCTTTTTTGGTAATGCTTACTTTTCTTCGTCAAAAGATATGCCTAAGTTCTTTACGATTTGTTCAAGCTTTGCTTGATTACAAATCGTTAGAACGAAAGCCTCGATTTAGCACCAACGCGCAGCTTCCCTGCGTTTTCTTTTATCTGTTACCTAAAAGCTTATGCTTAAGCCTAAAAATGCATAAAAGTTTCTCAAAAAAACCTGGCAGGTTTACAAGTTGTTTTGAGCTTAATTGATTACAAACTTGGTAAACGGGGTTCATCGATAGACAGACAAGTTAACAGGTTCTAACATAAAAAAAATTTAACTTTTTTGAAAAAATACTCTAGGCTATTTTTAATATTTAGTCCTTTCAAGAATTATAAAAGAAATTTCAAAATATATTATATAACAATATGTACTTCAGAACACAATTGGGTCAAAAAATACACACTTTTATTAAAAAATGACAACATCTTAAGATGCTATGTGTCAAAAATTAGCTATTAGATAGCCGTTTGTGAAAGATCTAAGAAAAATTTTACAAAAAATCGTTTTCACAACGAAATAAGAAAAAAATTACACAAATATCAAAATCACTTAGAACCTGTTAACGATCTCTCTATCGATGAATCCCGTTATAAAAGTTGTAATCAAGCAAAGCTTGAACAAATCGTAAAGAACTTAGGCAGGTCTTTTGACAAAGAAAGGCAAAAAATTACTAAAAAAGTCGCGATTACGAAGATCGTTAACAGGCTCTTAATACATCTTGCATAATTAAGCTCTTTTTTGATACATTTCTAATTGAATTTTTGAAACTCCTAAACTTTTTGAAAATGGAAGAATATATTTCAAAGCATTAGAGTCTTTTTTATCAAACTCAATAATATTTGAAACTGTTCGATCCACTTCAATTTTCATTTTAGGTTTATCATTAATATAAAGAGAAATATTATCCACGCTCCCTCTTTTTAAACGGACCTTCAGTAAATCGTTCTCAATTTTTTCCTCTGCCATTCCGTGTTTAATAGACCTCTTGCGAAACTAGATCCATGAAAATTGCGAACTGCCTTAACGATTGGCAAGTGTTAGCTTGACAGAGTTTAGGCAGGACGTACCTACTCGGTGCGTTTCTTTTTCCCTGA